>NZ_GL882866.1:23086-23842 GCF_000195655.1 Klebsiella sp. MS 92-3 | reverse complement strand
CGCCAGCGCCGCTTCCTGCTGCGCTGGCGGACGTTCGTCGGACTGGGCATCCAGCAAGGAGCGCAGGCGTTCCAGCTGACGCTGGCCCAGCGTTAACAGCGGCCACAGGCCATCGCACTGGATCAGATTCTGTTTTTCAACCAGCGCCATCAGCAGGTGAACACTGCGGATCTGCGCTTCGCCGCTGAGAGAGGCAATCAGCCAGGCCTCCTGCATCAGCCTCAGGGTATGGTCAGAGAGCTGGGGACGATGACGTACCGAGCGCGGCTGTTTATCCAGCCAGCTCAGCAGATCCTGCCACAGCGCATCCATATCCCATTCATAGCGCCGCGCCAGCACCGTCAGATCGCCTTCCCCCTGTTCCAGCAGCTTGAGCAGCCAGTGCTCGGGCAGGATCTCGGCATGCGCCCGGGTCTGGCACAGGGAGGCCGCCCCCTCCATTGCGCGGGCACAGCAGGGATTAAGACGGCGTAACAGGCTGGCTGGATTTTCCATGAGATCCTCTCTTATTGTTTCCGGACACGCTACCGCCCGTCGCTGTTCCTGAACAGGAACCCCAAGCGCACAAGGTCAGGCAGACAGATTGTGTTTTTCTTTGCTGAGAACCCGTATCTCAGGCGCTCAGCAAAAAACGGCGGGCAGAGAAACGCTGCCCGCATCAGGCGATCGCCCGCAATAATCCCCGGCCGCAGAGATAACGATGCGGCCGGGATGAGCGAACGTCGCCTGCGCGCCCGCGGCGCGGAAAATGAAGGG
>NZ_GL882866.1:17691-23039 GCF_000195655.1 Klebsiella sp. MS 92-3 | reverse complement strand
GGGGGGGGGGGGGGCGCGCGCCGCCGGCGCGCCAGCGGCGCGAAATATGACGGGCAATTACGCGGTGGCGCGTTCGTTCCAGCTATCGGAGTGAATGATGTTGCCGTCTTTATAGGTCCAGGTGATCTTCTCGTAGCGCAGCTCAATCTGTTCCAGATGGTTGTGCTTCTCGTAGGCGGGGTTTTTGATGTCGTGCATCAGGGGATTCACTTTTACCACCTTGACGTTCTCAAGTTTGGTATTGAAATACTCCACTTCCTGGCCGGCATCGTTGATTCGGTACCACTTGAACTCAGCGGATTTCAGGGTCTGGCCGGTGGTCACTGCCTTGTACAGGTAGGGGCTGGAGGAGTCGATCTCCTTGGTGAACAGGAACGGCGTATGAATACGCGTGCCGGTCAGTTTGCCGGTGTTGTTATCGGTCGGGATGTACAGGTTATGCTCCTGAGCCACCACTTCGATACTGCCTTCACGATCCTGAACGTCGACAGACCCTTTAATGTCCGCGCCGCCGTCGTCTTTCAGCCAAAGATAAACAGGAATTGCCATGGAATTACTCTCCATTGTGTAGTGAAGCGCCATCATCCTGGGATGACGCAGAGGGTTGGTCCGGTAACCGGCAGGCGTCTACCTGCGGCACCAGACTGATTTCGACACGACGGTTCAGCGCACGGCCTTCCGGCGTATCGTTTGTTGCAATTGGTCGGCTTTCGCCATAGCCCTGAACGGCAAAGCAGCTGTCCGGCACGTCGCCGGTATCGCGCATCCAGTCGCGGACCGATTCCGCACGTTTCAGCGACAATAGCTGGTTGGCTTTTTCCTCACCCACGCTGTCGGTGTGACCCGCCACCACGATCAGCCACCCGGGCCTGGCCTTAATGTCCATCAGCGAGCTGACCAGCCGCTTTGTCGAACCAGGCTTCAGTACCCATTTCCCGGTATCGAATAGCGACATGCTGTCAAGGCGGATGACGTTCGGGGCAACGCGCTGCACCGGCCTGGGCGGAGGCGGAGGCGGCACGTAACCGCGAATCGCCTCCAGCAACGGCAGGCGAATCTGCTCCCCGCGATATAAGCCCAGACTCAGGCGCAGCGGGACGCCGTTACGCGCCCAGCTATCAAGCAGCGCGGCATCTTCACGCAGCACCCTGACAGCGCTGGCTTTTGGTCGATAATCATCCATCGCAATCCGCTCATAACGCGCAATATCGACGCCAACGCGCTGCAGCAGTTGTCGATTGTTCCAGCCACTGCTGAGCAGCGCGGCGACAGCCGCGAGGGTGAAAATCGCGAGCGCCGCGCGCCAGGCCCTGCCTCGTGGCGTGAGTCCCCGTCCCGCCGGTAACTGCGGCAGGATGAATTCCGGCAAAGCTGAAGCGTCCCCGGTGCCGCTCTCATCTGGCTGCCAGCCAGCTACCCGCGACAGGCCGCTATGTCGGGATAACCACGTCGTCCAGGCCGACGATGCCAGACTTCCGGGCAGCGAGGGCCCGAGGCCCCACAGCACGGCCGCAGGGGTCAGAGGTGGCAGGTCGGTATTCTCTTCCGTCAACACGGCATGGACGTGCTGTTCAGACCAGCCCATCAGGCTGTTCATCAGCACCTGCTGCTCCAGCGCGGCCGCCCCGCCGGCGCGTACCCAGGCCGGTACGGAACAGGGGGCGCAGGAGGGCTGCCAGACTTTCACCGCTTCACCCGGTATCGCCGCCTGCCACAACAGGTCGCGACTCATCGCGCTGCCCACCTGCCCCTGCAGCGCCAGCGGTACGGCATACCCCGTCTGCTGGCGCAGCTGGCTGAGTTGCCAGCGCAGGGCCAGCAGAGCGCTGGTCAGCGCATCGCTTTGCGCATGCCGCTGCGGGCAGACGCAGAGCAGCACCGACAGCTGAGGCCCCCATTCCGGCCGCTGGCTCAATACCTGGCGCGCGACCTGCTGCAGCTCCTCCGTCTTTTCAACGCGGATCCAGCAGCCCTGTTTGACGACTCGCACCGGTGACGCTGGCGGCCAGACACACGGCAGGTCGCCGCAAACGAGGACCACCGGCTGGCGATAAGCGCCCTCCGGGAGAGGGGCCAGGGTTGATGCGACGTTACGTCCGGTACGACGACTGGCGATGCGCCAGATCCCGATGATCAGGGCCAGCGTGACCAGCAGAATGAGCCACGCCCCCCAGCGGGGAACCGGCAAAAATAGCAGGCACACCAGCGCACTCAGCAGACTGGCCCACAGCGCCAGCCCACGCTGCTGCGCGGGGCTCATTTCACCTCCCCCGGTAACAAGGTCAGCAGCAGGTGATCGAGCCAGTGGTTGAGCCCCCACCACAGGGCGAGTACCACCACCACGCTCAGGCCAATACGTACCGGCCATGGGGCCAGCCAGCCGCTTATCCCCAGACGGGCGCGACTCTCTACCAGTACGGGAGCGGTAGCCGGGCACTGAAAAGGAGGAACACGCTCACCGAGCGCGTTGACCAGCTTCAGGCGCTCGGGGTCGTGGAGGGAGCGAAAGCTGCCAATAAAACCCAGCAGCATCACCCGCTGAAAACAGGTGACCACGGCCAGGTTGGGCGCCGGTTCACGCAACACATCACGCATCCGCTCGCACAGGGTGTCGCCGGCGTCCATGGTGCCGAGGAAGTGCCCCTGCAGCGGAATGTCATACCACTGCAGGCAGGCCTCATCCTCCACGCCGCGCCCTTTCACGGCTTCATCGAGCAGCGCGCACTGGGCGGTGAGAATATGCTGACAGCTGGCGTCATCAAGCCCGCTCGCCTTCAGCTCATGTTGCACGCGCTCGACATCAGCAATACAGCGCTGCCATAGCGTGTACCCTTCCTCATCGCGGAACTGCGGGCCGTGGCGCAGGCTGATAACCTGCAGCCAGGTGTTCTGCAGCAGCACATCAATATCAATGGACGCGGCGTTGCCGCGTTTAGGCTCATTCACGTTCGTAGTACCGCAAAAAGTTCAAGTTCAGGCTCACCGAGCATCCCCGGGACGTAAAACATACAGGTGCCGCTCTGCAGCATTTCCGTCGCCAGGGGGTGGGACACATCGAGGCTGAAATACTGATTTTCCAGACGCAGCGGGATCGCCGCCGGCACATGACGCAATGGCGTGAGGGGCACCCCTGTCCGCGAGGAGTTGACGATGGCTTTGACATGATCCGGACTGCCCACTTTGCACTGTCGCGGAAACTGCTCCTGCAGTTGGGCGAACGGTACCGACGAACGAACCGACAGGTAGTAATCAGCCCCTTCCCGCAGCCGGGCATCGTGCAGACGCGCCTGCCAGAAGTGCAGCCGGGCATCATGCTCCAGGGCAATCGCCACCACCCGCGATGGCAGGCTCGCCTCCAGCAGGTCGCTCAGTAAATCAAACAGCGGCGGAAAAACCGCGTTCAGCTGGTCATGCTGATAGATCGGGACGGCATTCGCCTGATGGGTGAGCGAAAAGGTCAGCAGGCTACCAGCCAGGCGCGCCAGCTCCGGGTAGAGGCGTTCCGGCGGGCTTTGCCGGTAACGCAGAAAGTACCCCAGCACCGGCTCGGCGCTGTTCAGCGCATTCAGCAACCAGAACAGAGAGACATCGGCTACGGCAAAATCAGCCATCCGTTCATTGCTTTCGCGACGCATGGCCATCAGGCGCGTCAGACGAGCCCGGAGCTGGATGAGCAGCTGTTCAAGCTGCGTCGCCAGCCAGCGGCTGCCCTGGATCTGCAGCAGCGGCGGGAGAAACGTCTCGTCGATAAGCCAGGCCCCCTGCGAGTCCCGCTGCAGGCGAACAAGCGGACAGGTCAGGTAATCGCTGTTGTCCTGGTGGGCGAAGCGGAGGGTCAGCTCCGGCTGTATGACGGCAATCTGCCGGGTATCATCCCCAAACTGGTTACGGACATCGCGCCAGCGCTGCCGGAAGCGCGCCGGCCTTTCGGCCACCTCCTCCGGCTTCAGACAGTTGCCGCCATTCGCCTGCATCAGGGGCAGCGCCAGCACGATCACCGCCTCGCCGGATGCGCCGTCCAGCGACAGCGCGGACGGCAGCGCATCGGCATTGTCCGTATCAATCATCGTGCCATCCTGGAACCGGACCTGCAGCCTGTGAGCCTGCAGGCGGCCCAGTTTGAGCATCTCTGGTTCGAAGGTCGCCTCAACCACTCCCCAGGGGTGGTTAAGACCCATCCGGGCAATCACTTCCGCAGTCCAGGCTGCATACGCAGCCTGCTGTTGAAAATGCTGAGGCGACACCATAATGCCCCGGCCCCACAACGGACGTTCCGTTTTCATCATCGTCCGAACCTACGCCTTCGCCTTTGGCATCTGGCTAACCAGCGACAGATTGACGTCCATCCCCTCGACCTGGAAGTGCGGCACCGCGTACAGCTTCACGCGGAAGAAGCCCGGGTTATCCTCGATATCTTCCACCACCACGCTGGCATCGCGCAGCGGATGGGAGGCCTGCAGCTCGTCGCCGGGGTCGGTCATTTCTGTCACCAGGCTCCGCACCCAGGTGTTCAGCTCCAGCTCCAGCAGCCGCCGGTCCTTGGTGGTGCCGATATTCTCGCGCTGGATCATCTTCAGGTAGTGCGCGATGCGCGACAGCAGGAAGATATAAGGCAGACGCGCGTTGATACGGCTGTTGGCGGTGGCGTCGGCGGTATCGTACAGCGCCGGTTTCTGCGCGGAGTTGGCCGAGAAGAAGCAGGCGTAATCGCGATTTTTGTAGTACGACAGCGGGATAAAGCCCAGGCTGGCGAACTCAAACTCCCGCGTCTCCGGGATCATCACCTCGGAAGGGATCTTCACCTGGTTGCCGGTGCCCAGATCGTACAGATGGATAGGCAAATCTTTCACCGCGCCGCCCGCCTGCGGACCGCGAATTTGCACGCACCAGCCGTTGTTAACAAAGCTCTTCACCATATTAGATGCGAAGGAGAACGCCGCGCTGGTCCAGAGATATTTTTCGTGATCCGGGCCCTTCACCTGCTCGACATAGTTGAAGCTGCGCACCGGCACGGTGTCCGGACCGTACGGCAGACGACCCAGCACGCGCGGCATCACCAGGCCGATGTAGCGGGCATCGTCAGTTTCGCGAAACGCCTTCCAGCGGATATATTCCGCACGATCGAAGTAGTTGCCGATATCCTTAATGGCAGCCACCTCTTCCATGGTCTCTTTCAGGAAGAAGGCCGGGCCGACGGCGCCGATAAACGGCATATGGGCGGCCGCAGAGACGCGGGAGATATTGCGCAGCAGCGCCACATCCTGCGGGCTGGCGTCGAACTCATAGGCCGAGATCACCGAGCCGATCGGCTCGCCCCCCGGGGGGGGCTACTCCCCGGGGTAGGGGTG
>NZ_GL882866.1:8762-17558 GCF_000195655.1 Klebsiella sp. MS 92-3 | reverse complement strand
CCAGTACAGGCCGCTCTGGATAAGCTCCGGCGCGTCCTCAAAGTCCTGGCGCAGATCGTCTTTGGCGACGTCGAGGATCTCCGTTTTGACGTTCTGCCGATAGTCGGTGTTGTCCACCAGCTGTTTGAGGCCGCGCCACAGGGATTCGACCTGCTGAAACTCCTGATGGTGCATCACCGCGTCCAGCTGACGGCTTATCTGGAAATCCAGCTCGGCGATATGGTGGTCGATCAGCGTTTTGTCGAGCTTTTCCACCCGCTGGCCGGACTGACGGATGCGTTCCATAAACACCTGCATCGCCGCGGTGAGACGCTCCGCCGCCGGCGTCTCGGAGAGCGCGGCATCGTCCAGAAAGTCGTTGATATCCCCGAGGCGAGACGCCGGGGCGAGATTAATTTTTTCAAACAGCGAGGCGTAAACGCCCTCGCCCGCCCTGTTTTCCTGCAGCGTGGTTTGCCCCTGAACAGGGGCGTTTTCTGTGGTAACAGACATTAGCATTTTCCCGGTTAATCCATTAACAGACTTGCCCCGCACTTATTTCGGGGCAAGCGCACTCATTTCGTCGCGTAATTCCTGGGACAGCGCCGGATCTTTCAGGATTGCCTCAAGCTCTTTTCTGAAAGTGGCGTTATCGAGCAGATTGGATTTGAGATCGCGTAATAAATTACGCATCGCCAGCATGGCACGGAGTTGCGGAATTTGCCGGGCAACCTGCTCCGGTTCAAAATCTTTGATGTCGGTAAAACGCAGTCTGACGTTCTCCTCTTCGCCATTGCCGGCCAGCGTATTCGGCACCGAGAGGTTAACTTCCGGGCTAAATTCCGAAAGTACGCTGTTAAAATTATTTTTATTGACGTTGATTTTTTCTCTTTCCGATAAAGGCCGGTTTTCCTTCCCATGACTAAAATCGCCAATGGTAAGCAGTTTGAGCGGCAGTTCGACCTTCTTTTGCGCGCCGCCGGTATGAAGAGATAATTTGAGATTAATGCGCGCCCTGGGGACTTCATTCTGGAACGTATCAGCCATAGCAGTTCCTTTCCTTAAGGAATAATTATTGAAGATATATTGATGTGAAACGTGACGATGATAAAGCAAAAATGGATTACCGATCAACTTAACCACCTAATAATTATATTTATTCATAAACACCCCCTTTCACCATGAAAATAAAAGCACCATGAATATCAACATTTAAAATGTGTAACAACAGTCAATGATAAATTCAATAAATAATGCACCAAAGGAATGTTTGCAATGGATACTATAAGGCGGGCTAAAACATTAAGCTGATGAATAAAGGAAACCATAAAGACGACCGGGGCAATATAATTCGCTCATTATGCAAATTTAGCGTAACAACGCAATCAATTACTCAGAGGGAAAATATCTGGCTTCCATCCGATTGCCCCTTCGCGGCGGACGCTTAATAGTCCTGGCGCGAAATCTAAACGGTAACAATATTCTTCTGCTCCCCTTACTCCTCACAAACCGATTTTTTGCGGATAACGAGCCACAGCGCGATATCGAACAAAGTTGTCGTTAGCAAAAAAACATGAGCCCGGTTACAAGACGCACACGACACCGTCGTCGGCATCCTGAACGGTTCGCATTCTGCAAGTCGCCAGGCTATATCTAAGACACCTTTCGCCCACAACGAGACACAAAGATGAGCAAGAAAATCCTAATGCTGGTCGGCGATTATGCCGAAGATTACGAAACGATGGTTCCTTTTCAGGCACTGCAGATGATTGGACACCAGGTCGATGCCGTCTGCCCGGATAAAGCCGCTGGCGACTATGTCATGACCGCAATCCATGACTTTGACGGCGCCCAGACTTATAGCGAAAAGCCGGGCCATCGCTTCACGCTGAACGCTGACTTCGCCGCAGTTAAGGCCGAGAACTACGATGCGCTAGTGATCCCCGGCGGCCGGGCGCCGGAGTATCTGCGCCTGAACGAGGAGGTTATTAAACTGGTACAGGCATTCGACGCCGCGCGTAAACCTATCGCCGCCGTCTGCCACGGCCCGCAGCTGCTGGCCGCCGCCGGTATTCTGCAGGGACGGACCTGCAGCGCCTATCCCGCCTGCGCTCCGGAAGTGCGCCTGAGCGGTGGGCACTATGCGGATATTGGTATCGACCAGGCGCATGTGGACGGTAACCTGGTTACCGCCCCCGCCTGGCCTGCTCATCCACAGTGGCTGGCGAAATTCGCCGCCCTGCTGGCGGAATAACCATACTGAGCCGGTGTTTTTGTTGAGCCACCCGCTCCCCTGCGGGAATCTATGCCTCAGCGCGGTGTTTAGTCTCGGGTAAACGCGCTGTTGTATGTTATGCCGATGGCGGGGATGCGCCACGATTTACCGCTTATCTTCAGGGGCCGGTTAAAAAACCAGCCCCTGAAAGATTTATCGCTGCCCTGACGGGCATCATCAATTCAGCAACGCGATCTGCTTGACCACTATTTCATTGATTTTATAGATTATTTCAGGAGTTACGCGTTCTTTGATATCGCGGTCAACAAATACCCGAATGCAATATTTGATGATTTGATACTGATTTAACTTATCACCACATTCAATTAACGGTTTTATTTCGTAGCGGTTCTTAAGATCTTTCACCAAAAGCTTAACTTCGGTTTTATCCAGGTCTTTAAAGGCGCAGTCGGAGACAATATCAACGGCAAATTCATGTGGTTTGAAATGAGGCTGTAATACAGAAGTCAATAACCCGGTGAGTTGACTCTTCCACGCCTTATTTTCCTTGTCAGCGATGTTAGCTTTATACACAGAGTGTTTGGCCTCATAGACCTTCGACCATGGGTGTCGGTTAATAATGTCATCAAGTATTTTTTTATTAACCGCCTCGGTATCGCTGATATCTATCCATTCACCAACCTTGTCATTCAAAAAATAATCATCACTGCACGCCAAATAAAACTCCTTCAGCGCGTCGATGAAGCTTTCATCGCTATGGTCAACGATACGGTCGGTAACGTCAGCGATAATGACATTTTGTGGATCCTTGCTTTGCATAATCTCACATAATGTGCTCAACATCGTCGCAAAGGCGCGGTTTGTTTTATGGTAATACACCTGCGAGAAAAGGCTGGAGCGCGCCCCAATAAACTCAGCGATCGAATCAATCCCACTCTCTTTGTAAGCAAGGTACAATTTTCCCTGTTCCTCGACCGGGACAATTGACATAAACAAGCGATTGTAATCGTAGATGCCACACTTGACGCCGGAGAAATAGCCATCTCTGAGCAAGTAATCCATCCGGTCGGCATCGATCGGACAGGAAGAGATGATCGAGGTCATTAACGGCAGGATATCTGTTGCCTTTCCATTAATTTCCTCAATGATCTGTTGGTCACCGTATCTTTTTTCGATAATTTTTAACACATTTTCGATATTTATTTCGTCATCGACCTTACCTTGTTTTCTCAGATCATGATAAATCATCAGGCTGAACAACAGCGAAAGCTGTTCATGTTCAACTTTCTGTTCTGGCTTGCTTAATACATCAATGATTGAATGGTAGGCCGTGGGGAGAACATCGGAGAATTCGTGCTTACCAGGCATAAAACTCTCAAACTGGTGGGATACCGGCCCGTGCCCGATGTCATGCATCAGGGCAGCGAGTCTCAACTCCTGAATGTTGTGTTTTGGTATCTGATCGATATGACCAAACACATGGCCATCATCATATTTCTTTTGATACCGTATCGCATTCAGGCGTAAATTATTGAGTATTTCACTTGATAAATGCAGCACCCCGAGAGAGTGTTCGAAGCGGCTGTGCACCGCAGAGGGAAACACCTTATATAAAAAAGAGTTCTGTTTAATGTTGCGTAAGCGCTGGAACAGGGGGTGATTGATAAAGGCAATCTCGAGTGTCGTCAAACGAATAGTGCCGTGAATGGGATCAAGGATCTTACTGGTCAATTCATTTTCAAAATCCATATCTTAAATCCTTTCATACGTGCATTAAATATATTTAGCATATTGACTGTTTATTCAACAATAATCTTGCGCATTCAGGCAATAAGGTCAATCACTAATATTTAACGAGCAATGCGGCAGATCTTTATTTCCTTATCTCTGCACAGGGTCGCGCTATATCGGCATCCACTGACATATCGATTGACTACGGATGAAAACAGCCCCGGTTTTCTTCGCTCAGATGCGCATTCCACCGGACACTTCAATTCGCTGGGCATTCACCCAGCGATGATCATCGGATAACAGCGAGGCGATCATCGGCCCGATATCCTCTGGCAGGCCAGGTCGGCCCAGCGCCGTCATATTCGCCACCGCCTGAGCGACCTGCGGGTTATCCCGCACCACCCCGCCGCTGAAATCGGTGGCGATGGCGCCGGGCGCCACGCAGTTCACCGTGATCCCGCGACTGCCCAGCTCAAACGCCATATAGCGAGTCAGGGTTTCCACCGCGGATTTCATGATCGCATAGGGCGCCCGGTTCGCCATCACGATGCGGGTGAGGCCGGACGAGACATTCACTATTCGCCCGCCATCGGCCAGCAGCGGCAATAGTTTTTGGCTGAGGAAAAAAACGCTCTTCACGTGGATGCGATACAGCGCATCGAATTCCGCTTCCGTGGCGTTAAGAAATCCCATGCCGCTGGCGTTGCCGGCATTATTGACCAGATAATCAAATTTATCGGCACCCAGCTCCGTCAGCGCGCCCTGAAAAGCGCTAACAAATGCGTCAAAGGTATCGATTTCGCCGGCGCTGAAAGGCAACGCGATCGCCCGGGCGCCCAGTGCTTCAACCCGTGTAACCACCTCGTTCGCCTCGGCAAGACGCGTTTTGTAGGTCAGTACTACATTTACGCCGCGCTGTGCCAGCGCTTCGACGGTCGCGCGTCCCAGGCCGCGGCTGCCGCCTGTCACCAGGGCGATTTTTGCGCTATTGTTCATGTTTTCTCCTTTTCTCTCTGCTGAAAACATGAGCGATTATAAGCCCCTGAATGCCGACGATAAGACCGCGTTGGGCGACAGGATAGTTTTGCCTGCTGGAACAATGCATGGATAAACTGGATACTCTGACCTTGTTTGTGCGCATCGTCGAACGGGGCTCATTCAGTGCCGCCGCCGCGGATCTGGGGGTTTCCCGGCCAGTAGCGACCGCGGCTATTAAAGCGTTGGAGGTCAGTCTCGGGGCGCGGCTGCTACATCGTACCACCCGGCACGTACGGCCGACGGCAGAAGGCTCGCTGTATTATCAGCGCTGCGTGTCCATTCTGGCGGCCCTTGAGGAGGCCAACCGCAGCGCCGGGGGGAGCATCTCCGGCACCATTCGGGTAGACGTGGCGGGCAACCTGGCGCGGACCCTGCTTCTGCCCGCGCTGCCGCAGTTTCTCGCCCGCTACCCGGACATTACGCTGCAGATCGGGGAAAGCGAGCGTGACGTCGATCTGGTTCGCGAGGGAGTCGACTGCGTCATTCGCGGCGGCCATCTCCCCGACAGCGAGATGATCTGCCGGCCGCTCGCCGGGTTGCAGGAGATCACCTGCGCCAGCCCGACCTATCTCGCCCGGTACGGCACCCCGCATACGATTGAAGGACTGACGGGCCACGTGATGATCGGGTTTGTTTCATCGCGCGCGCACCGTACCTTGCCGCTGAGCTTTACCCAGGATGGCCGCCAGAGCGAGGTCAGTTTGCCCTGTCGGCTGCTGACCTCCGATGCCGACGTCGGCGCCGAAGCGGCAAGGCTTGGCTTTGGCCTGTATCAGGCCCCCTTGCCCCGCCTTGAGGCCGATCTGGCGTCGGGCGCGTTAACGGAAGTGCTGGCCGATTTTCGCCCTGCGCCGTTGCCGCTCTCCCTGCTCTATCCCAGTAATCGGCAGCTCTCTGCCCGGGTACAGGTATTTATCGACTGGGTGACGGCGCTGATGAAGCCTCCCCTGGCGCAGCAGGCATCCGGAAGGCTAAAATAACGTTTGCTATTATTCACGGCACGTGCGTTAATCGTTGAGTTGATTTACCAGACAAAAAGTTATTATCTGAGTACGTGTTCTCATCTCCAGGCGTTATCCCTGATACCACCTTCCTTTGAGCAGTCCCGTTAGTAGTTTGCTTTTTCTGTAAACAGGCCCTGTCAGATCCTTGTCGGCTCCTTAAAAAGTCCGCCATCTGACCCAAAACCCGGCTTACCACCAACTAAAATCAGCCGCGTTAATTTTCCTGAAACGACCATTGTCTTTTCAACAGAACATCACCCATACAAGGTTTACATTATGATCGAACATATCCATTTTAGATGCCCATGCTGCCATGGCTCCCAGTACAGAACGTCCCAGTTTGACGTCACTGAAAAAAACCCTTTTGGTGCGAAATGCATTTTCTGCAAATCAGCCATGATGACATTAGATACCATCCGTCCTCATCACCTGGGCGTGCACTCCGCTGCCCAGGCACAGCAATAAGATGATGAAGCCGGTGAACGCGGGTGGGGAAATTCCCCCGGTGATTCACCCGGGGGCAACGTCTGTTCCCTCACCCGCAGCGATCGTCGGTGGCATGGCTTAGGCGGGTATCAGGCAACGCTTCTATCAGGGTAGTCACATTCTCCCCGGCGCCAGTTTCCACATTAAAATAGTCCACCGCACGCAGAATAAGCCGCAAGCCTCTGCCGCCTTCCGCTAACGGATCGACATCAAAGTGCTCATCGTTACGCGCCAGCGCCAGGCGTTCAGCAGGAAAGATCTCTCCCGCATCGATAAAGCGCAGCGTCACGCGGTCATTGGCAGCGAAAATTTCCCGGGAGACTGCCGCTTTAAAGGCCACTGCGACGGAAGCATCCAACCGACATGTCACCGGCCAGAGGATCAACTGTCACCAGTCAGCTGCCCGTGACGATCGACTACCGCATTGACAACCATCGCGGCAAACGCGTGGGCGCTAACCAGCATACTGAACCCGTCGCCGCAGCGCAGGCGAGGAGATGGATATCGAATCAGCCGATGCCGCAATCAGTCGTGGATTTTCACCCCCAGACATCCGCGAACGAACTCAGGGTTGAAGTGTTTTACCGCTTCGCCAACATAGCCTAAATCCAGGGCGCTGATTTGCGCCATTTCGTTATCTGTTAATACGAAATCCCAGATAGCAAAATTTTCTTCAATGCGCTCCTGGCGGGTGGATTTAGGGATCACCGTGACGCCACGCTGCACGTTCCAGCGCAGAACAACCTGCGCAATGGTTTTCTGGTGCGCATCGGCGATCCCCCGAAGCAATGCATCTTGATACGGATTATGTCTGCCACCGCCTAACGGCGCCCACGCTTCAGGCTGAACGTGATAATGCTTCATGGCTTCCAGCGCCGCGGGCTGCGCGAAATAAGGATGCAGTTCAACCTGGTTCACCATTGGTTTAATTCTGACAGTTTCGCAGAAGTTAGCTAACACATGGGGGTAAAAATTGGAGACGCCGATCGCTTTCAGGGTACCGGCCTCATAGGCCTCTTCCAGCGCACGCCAGGCGCTGAAATAATCGCCCATCGCCTGATGTAGCAAATAAAGATCAAAGTATTCCAGGCCCGATTTTTTTAATGACGCGGCAATCCCGGCTTTCGCCATCCCGGTGTTGGCCATGTCCTGGACCCACAGTTTGGAGGTAATAAACAGCGCCTCGCGGGTACACAGACCTTCGGCGATGGCTTCGCGCACGGCCTCACCCACCGCATCTTCATTATCGTAGACGGCAGCGGTATCGATGAGGCGATAACCGGTGCGAATGGCGTTCAACACCGCCTGCTTACACTCCGCTTTATCGGTCACCTTGAAAACGCCGAAACCCAGCATCGGCATTTTGCGAGCGTTACTTAATACTGAATATTCCACGGTGAAGCTCCCCTCTTGTTAAAACACCATGGTAAGACAGGAACGCGGTCACGATTAGCCTGTCATTCCTGATTTGACTTATGCATTCAATTCATTAATCGCAGTGCGCTGAGATGATCTGATTTTGACAGAGAGCAGAAAAGTCACCCCTGCCGCGCCCAGCAGTAACAGACCGCTCAGTGCAAAAGTGCTGTGCCATCCCAGACTATCAAACACCAGGCCGCCTACCGTTGACCCGAGGGCTATCGATAGCTGGATCACGGCGACCATCAGCCCGCCGCCCGTCTCCGCATCCTCGGGCAGCGTCCGCGCAATCCATGTCCACCAGCCGGTGGGCGCCGCCGTCGCCAGCAGGCCCCACAGGCTTAACAGTACGGCGACCGATCCCGTGTGGTGTCCGGCCAGCAGAAGCGTTCCGGCAATTGCGGCCATTAACAACGGGATAGCCACCAGCGTCGGATAAAATCGGGCATTCAGAACGGTCGTAATAAGCAGCGTGCCGATAAAACCGGCGATACCCATTGTCAGCAATATCAGGGACAGACCAGAAGGACTGACCTGGGTCACCGTCTCCAGAAACGGTCGCACATAGGTAAATAAGGTAAACTGTCCCATAAAGAACAGTCCGCAGGCCAGCAATCCCAGGGATAGCGTAGAAAGACGGAACAGACGCAGCACCGATCCCTGCCGCTGTGGTGCGCGCGGACTTTTCATCGACGGCAGGCTAATGCATTGCCAGACGAAGGCCAGCACCGCCAGCGGGACAAGACATAAAAAGGCGCCGCGCCAGCCGACGGTGGCCCCCAGGTAGCTGCCCAGCGGCGCTGCCACAACGGTGGCCAGCGCGTTGCCGCCGTTAAAGATGGCCAGTGCGCGGGGGACCTGGCGTTGCGGCACCAGCCGAATGGCCGTTGCCGCCGACATCGA
>NZ_GL882866.1:1843-8685 GCF_000195655.1 Klebsiella sp. MS 92-3 | reverse complement strand
CAGCCGAATGGCCGTTGCCGCCGACATCGACCAGAAGCCGCCGATGACGATCCCAATGAGCGCTCTGCCCAGCATATAAACCGGGAAACTGGACGCCAGGGCAATAATCACCCCAGAGGCTGCCATCAACGCCGTGAGCCCCAGCAGCAGCCATTTACGGTCCAGCGATCCGGTAAGACGGGATATCGTCAGGCTGGTCAGTACCGCCAGCGCGCCAGAAAGCGCAATGCCCTGACCGGCTAATCCCTCGGTAATGTGTAAATCACCCGCGATGGGTGTCAACAGACTGACCGGCATAAATTCTGAGGCAATGAGCACAAATACGCAGAGCGTCATCGCCAGGACGCCGCTCCAGTGTGCCCGGGTGTGACCTAATGCAGACATTATTTCTCTCCGACAAGACAAAGCCGCCCGCAGGCGCGTGGCGGCTTTGGGGATGTCTCCGGCACAGGAGATCTATTTCAGGTTGGTTTTAAAAAATTGCGCGAACGTCGCAAAGGGAATTTTGCCCGCGACGTTGTCATAGAGATCGACGTGGTTTGCGCCTGGGACAATCACCAGCGCTTTCTCTTTACTGCCGATGGCCTTAAAGGCATCTTCGGCAAAATAGCGTGAATGGGCTTTTTCGCCGGTCACGATAAGCGTCGGAATAGTCACTTCGCTGGCGTAACTCAGCAGCGGCATATTCATAAACGACAGCGGCATCGTCGCATTCCAGGCCCCGGTTGAATTAACCGAACGCGGATGGAAACCACGCGGCATACGGTAATAATCGAAGAACTCTTTCAGGACCGGGTTGGGGTTGGCGGGCAAGGTTTCCGGCAAAATACGATCGGCAGCGCTGATGTTGCCTTTATCATCAACATATATGTCATGCCCACCGGGGGCGGAAGTGCCGTTTGCCGCATCCTTCCAGCGCTGCGCGTTCAAGTACTGCAGTACCGCTCGGCGGTCGGCTGTCGTGTAGCGGTCTTTGCCATCGCCCACTCCATGCCCCATCGCGCGGCTCATGTCATACATTACGCTGGTCGCCACCGCTTTGACGCGTGTATCCATCGCCGCGTCGTTTAGGGCCATACCGCCCCAGCCACAAATGCCGAGCAAACCGATACGGTTGCGATCCACCTCTTTTTGCAGGCCCAGAAAGTCCACCGCGGCACTAAAATCCTCGGTATTGATATCCGGTGAGGCCACGTTGCGTGGGTAGCCACCGCTTTCGCCCGTATACGATGGGTCAAATGCCAGGGTGACAAAACCTTGTTCGGCCAGCGTCTGGGCATACAGGCCGCTGGACTGCTCTTTTACCGCGCCGAAGGGACCGCTCACGGCAATAGCTGCCAGTTTGCGTTCACCGCGATCCTTCGGCAGGTAGAGATCGCCAACTAAGGTTATCCCGTAGCGGTTCTGGAAGGTCACCTTACGGTGATCCACTTTCAAGCTCTCAGCAAACGTTTTATCCCATTGTTCAATCAGTGAAACAGGCGCATTCGGGTTAGTTGTCTCAGCAGAGCTCATCGTTGTGACTCCAGTTAATGAGGCGCAAAGCAGCATGGCGGGTATCGCGGCTGTCAGTTTTTTGGTGAAAACCGTCATCAAAATTCCCCTAAATAAACGTGATCAATGCAAGTCTTCAGTAGACAACGCTGCTGTGCTTTGTTGTCGTGCGCTTAGTGTAGCCAGCAGTAATGGTTCTGATTAGAGGCTGAAAAATGCTAAAATTAATACCATATTGTTCTAAATGGCATCTGGGTGACGAGGCAGGATAATGGCGAAACGGGAAAACTATAATGACCTTTATCTGTTTATGCAGGTGGTACGGGAAGGCAGTTTTACCGCCGCAGCGCAACGACTTGGCCTGGCGCAGTCCGGGGTAAGCCGTGCGGTTCGTGAACTTGAAGAGCGGCTGGGCGTTCAGCTTCTGGTGCGTACCACCCGCCGGTTGTCGCTCACCCAGGCAGGTGAGCAGCTCTATCACAACGTCGAATCCGGTTTCGACGCCTTAGATATGGGACTCGCCACGCTGGCCCACTATCGTCAAACGCCCTCCGGTACGGTACGCATCAATGCCAGCCAGCATGCCATTGATAAAGTCCTGCTGCCGAAGCTGGCAGTATTTAAACAACGCTATCCCGATATCAGACTGGAACTGATCAGCGAAAGCCGGTTTGTCGATATTATTGCGCAGCGATTTGATGCGGGCGTACGTCTGGGCCCGGAAGTCGGAAGCGGCATGATTGCGGTACGCATTTCGCCCGATATGGAGATGGCGGTGGTGGGTACACCGGAACATTTTCGCCGCTACGGCTTTCCACAAACGCCCGCCGATTTAGTCGCCCACCCCTGCATCGCTTATCAGTTCGGCGACGGCAGCCTTTACGCCTGGGAACTTAATGTGGATGGAAAAAAAACCCCCCCCCCGCCTCAGGGACAGTGGGCTTTCGCCGATAGCTATATGGAGGCCAAAGCGGCGAGGCTCGGTCTGGGGCTGGCCTATGTCCCGGAAGAGCTGATTACCGACGATCTAGCCCAGGGCACACTTATCCGGGTGCTCCAGCGTTATAGCCAGCGTCTGGAAGGTTCATTTCTCTATTACCCGCACCGCAATGTGTCGCCCGCGCTGAGAGCGGTCATTGATACATTGCGAATGTAGCTGAGGTTGCCTGCAGGCAGCAGGCAACCGGTAGTGGCCGGTGACAGCTTCTGTACTCGGACCTGTCATTTAATTCCGATCGATGCAAACAGTAATGCCAGACGGAAATGAATTTATATAAATATTAATTTTGTGAGTTATGTACTTCATTATAAAGTTTAGAAGCAGCACCTCTGCGTAACAAGCTAAAAAAGCAAATAATCGTAAAGATGAAGGGGTAAATAGCCAAAACCCATGCCAGTTTTTGATTTTTAATAATATTATTTATAGTATCACTCAACGAACCACTTGAAAAGTTCTCACAAATCCTGTCAACCGAGCGCACACTTATCCCCGCTTTTTCTGAGAAAACCGTTTTATCGAAATCTTCACTTTCACACTGTTTTTTATCGAGCTTCCACTCAGTCCAGTTCAGGGGAAGGTAATTATTGGTCCAGATCGAACTCTCAGCAATATGATCATTAATCCAAACCCATGACTTGTCGTCGCCTAATCGTACTAGTGCGGATGGCTTCAATGCCAGCAACATAAAATTTGATAATAGCAGCATAGTTAACACACAAGAGACAAATACACCAACATTAGCGATAAATAATGGTTTTATTGCCTTAAGCGTTGATATTTCAAACCATCCTTTCGCGGCTGTGACATGACGAATATCTATATTTTTCTTTTTCGTCCAGTTAATCAGTGACTTGATCTCTTCTTTATTTCTTGCGCCGACATTAAATAAAACATTAAAACGTTCAACATCATTTCTCTCATTGAAATATGCATTTATTTTACCGTCGTGAAACGTTTTCCCTCCCAGGCAGAACTCCCATAGCCGGTTCAATAAAGAATATGCGGATCCTGCCCGTTTCCAGATAAACACTCCTAATAAACCAAAAGTAACAAAAATTAACGCGCTATTTATCAGTCCATCAAAATTCCATATCGAAGAAATTAAACTTTCCATCTAGCCCCTCTTAATCATCCCGCTAATCGTATGCTCAGCAATCACACCACAGCATCATTACAAAATAAATATTTTTTAACTGCAACTTTTCTTATCCAGCGCACAAGGTCATTGCCGATATCTTCTTATACGCAGGCCACAACTATACGTCACGCTCTTCTGCTACTTGAGCCTTACATTCCACCTCAGTGCTGCTACGCTATCTCTGAGAAAATGGCGAAGGAGATATAATGAAAGTCCTTAATATCCTGATCCGTCGATGCGTGCTGATTGCCCGCTTTGAAGAAACCGTTTCGTTTTATGAACATCTCATTTCGCAAAAGGCAAGGTTACGTTTTGACTATCCCGAATACGATCTCAAACTGGCGCAGGTGGGTTCCGTGCTTTTAATTGGCGGAACCGAGCAAAGCCTGGCTCCGTTTCGCGCCACCGAGGCCACTTTCCTGGTAAACGACATTACCGCCTGGGAGAAACATCTGCCTTCCACCGGGGCAACGATTATCAACCCGGTGAAGGCCGTGCCCACCGGCTGGAACATGCTGGTTCGGCATCCGGATGGCATGATTGCCGAATACGTTGAGCATCATGATAAAAACCCGGCGGATGAGATCTTCTGATGCTTCGCGACCAGATGGTAGAACCTGGCATCATTTGGCCATACTGCCAGAAAAGTGAGACTTTCTACTGTGGCGCGAGAAGGAGAGCAGGAGAAACTGGCGCGGCAAGACGCGCCAGCTCTGGGTTTATACGTGGTTACCTTGCGTTATCAGGCAACCAGTACCGGTTAGTGCTTCACGATATACATGGTACGGCTGTAGGCCACATCTTCCGGGTTGGTGATCGGGTAGCCTTTCAGCCACGGCTTAATCAATCGGCCGTTAGTGTACTGGTAGATCGGCGCGATCGGCGCTTTGACCATAATGATCTTTTCCGCCGCGTTGTAATCGTCGTTACGCGCTTTGGCCGAATTCTCTACCGCCGCCTGGGCGAGGATTTTGTCGTACGCCGGATCGTTAAAGCGCGAGATATTTCCGCTGTGGGTGGAGGTCAGCAGCGACAGGAAGGTGGACGGCTCGTTGTAGTCCCCTACCCACGAAGCGCGGATCACGTCGAAATTGCCGGTGTTACGGCTGTCGATATAGGTTTTCCACTCCTGGTTCTGCAGCTTCACTTCCACGCCGAGGTTTTTCTTCCACATCGACGCCACCGCGATGGCAATTTTCTGGTGGTTCTCAGAGGTGTTATACAGCAGCGTCAGCTTCAGCGGACGATTCGGGCCATAGCCCGCGGCAGCCAGCAGGGCTTTCGCCTGGGCATTAAGCTCAGCCTGACTCATGCTCTCAAACTGTGACGGCTGGGGGGTGAAGCCCGCCGTCACGTCCGGCGTGAAGCGCCAGGCCGGTTTTTCCCCGGTCCCCAGTACTTTCTCCGCCATCACCCGGCGATCGATGGTCATGCTCAGCGCCAGGCGTACCCGCTCATCCGCCGTCGGCCCCTTTTGGGTATTGAAAGCGTAATAGTAGGTACCCAGCTGCGGCGGGGTATACACCTGCCCCGGAATATCCTTCAGCAGTTTCTGGTACATATTTTTCGGGAAAGACTCGGTGATATCGATATCCCCTGCAAGATAGCGCTTGGTGGCGGCGGACTCCTGGTTAATCGGCACAAAGGTGACCTGCTGGATCACCGTTTTGGCGTTATCCCAGTAGTGCGTGTTCGGCACCACCACCAGCTTCTCATTGACCACACGGTCTTTCAGAACATAGGCGCCGTTGCCCACCAGGCTGCCGGGCCGCGTCCAGTTCGCCCCGCTGTCGACATTCGCCTTTTGCACCGGATAGAAGGCAAAGCTGGCGGTCAGGTTGCTGAACCACGGCAGTGGTTTATCCAGCTGCACCCGCAGGGTGTGGGCGTCGACGGCGGTGACTCCCAGGGTCTCCGGCGCGGCTTTGCCGTCAATAATGTTCTGCGCGTTAGCGATCCCCGCCAGCGCCGCGAACCAGGCGAACGGCGAAGTGGTTTTCGGATCCACCAGACGCTGCCAGCTATAGACGAAATCTTCGGCAGTAACCGGCGTGCCGTCGGACCAGCGGGCATTATCACGCAGGGTAAAGGTCCAGACGCGGTTATCGTTGCTCTGCCAGCGGGTCGCTACGCCTGGAACCAGGTTGCCTTTCGCATCCTGATTGACTAAACCTTCAAACAGATCGCGGATCACCTGGATTTCCGGCAGGCCCACCGCTTTGGCGGGATCTAACGAGGCGGGTTCATCTTTGATATGGCGCACTAACAGCTGTTTTTCCGCCAGTACCGTGCCCGGCGGTACGTCAGCCGCCCAGGCCAGAGAAGATACGCTGGCTAACCACAGCGCGCCGCATGTCAAAGCGACAGGATACTTCATAAGATCCCCTTTAAAATGAAAAAAATACCGCCAACAGAGCGATAATTATTTGTTTCATCACCTGAAATTGCAAACGACATATGATAGAAAATTGATGTGCCGTCGGATTTCACGCCTCAGGGAATGGGTTTGATCCCGATACGCTTTTCGCCAACACTAAATAATAACGACACACAGGAAGCCCTATGTCTATTTCACGTCCTCGCCCGCAGCGCGGCGACTTTCCGCCGGGAACCCGGCAGTATGGCAGCTCGGAACTGGGCGCGCCGCTGCTGTGGTTTCCTGCGCCGCAGGCCGACAGCCGTAGCGGGCTGATTATTGCCGGTACCCACGGTGATGAGAATTCGTCGATTGTGACCCTCTCCTGCGCCCTGCGCACCCTGAAACCCGAGCTGCGCCGCCACCACGTGGTGCTGACGGTCAATCCTGACGGCTGTCAGCTCGGGCTGCGCGCCAATGCCCGCGGCGTTGACCTCAACCGTAACTTTCCGGCAGCCAACTGGAAGCAAGGGGAAACGGTTTACCGCTGGAATAGCGCGGCGGCGGAGCGCGACGTGGTGCTGTTGACCGGTGAGCAGCCGGGTTCGGAACGGGAGACCGAGGCCCTGTGTCAGTTGATCCATCAGATTCATCCGGCGTGGGTGGTCTCCTTTCACGATCCGCTGGCCTGTATCGAAGATCCTGGCCACAGCCCGCTGGGTCGCTGGCTGGCCGACGCCTTCTCCCTGCCGCTGGTGGGCAGCGTGGGCTACGACACGCCGGGCTCCTTTGGCAGCTGGTGCGCCGATATCGGACTCCCCTGCATCACCGCCGAGTTCCCGCCGGTCTCCGCC
>NZ_GL882866.1:0-1688 GCF_000195655.1 Klebsiella sp. MS 92-3 | reverse complement strand
CGAGGCAACGGAGCGTTACCTGCCGGCGATGACCGATCTGCTGCGCTGGAAGGCTTAAAGATGAAGCACGCCGGTGCTGAACCGCAGCGCCGGCTCAACGTCCACCGCCAGCCATGTCGGGCCGTCGAGGTCAGCGAAGCGCGCCAGCGGCGCCAGAGGGAGCGCGGCGGCGATCCCGCGCGAGGTGCAGAGCATACAGCCCAGCATCCGTTCAAATTCCTGCCGTTCCGCCTCCCCGGCCAGAGCCAGCGCTTCGGTCAGGCCGCCCGTTTTATCCAGTTTGATATTGATCATCTCATAGCGCCCGCGCAGCCGCGGCAGGCTCTCCCGGGTGTGGCAGCTCTCGTCGGCGCAAATCGGCAGCGGATGAACGAAGTTTTCCAGCGCCGAGTCGTCGTCGGCGGGGAGCGGCTGCTCAAGCATCGCCACACCGAGGTCCGCCAGCAGCTGACAGCGCGCCGCCAGCCCCTCGCTGTGCCAGGACTCATTGGCGTCAACAATCAGCGTAGCCTCCGGCGCCGCCTGGCGGATAGCGATTAGCCGCTCGCTGATCAGTCGATCGTCGAGCTTCACCTTCAACAGCTGGGCCCCTGCCTGCCACAGTGCCGCGGCGCTGGCCGCCATCTGATCCGGCGTGCCAATGACCACCGTCTGGGCGGTAATCACCCGGTTAGGCAACGCCACGCCCAACAGCTGGGCCAAGGTTTTGCCTTCGCGCCGGGCCTGCAGATCCCATAGCGCGCAGTCAATGGCATTGCGCGCGGCGCCTGCCGGCAGCAGCCGCTGCAGCTGTTCGCGGGTAAGCCCCGCCTCCAGTTGCTCGCCGATCGCCATCACCTGGGCCATGACCGAGGCGATGCTCTCGCCATAGCGGGGATAGGGTGTGCATTCGCCTACCCCTTTCACGCCGTCCTCTTCCAGTTCCACTACCACCACTTTCGCCTCGCTGCGGCTACCGCGGGCGATCACAAAAGGGGTATGGAGCGGCCAGGCTTCCTCATACACTCGCACGTTACGCATTCCCTTGTCCTCTCTGGTAAATGTTAAATAGGGTTTGCCGTGTAGCTGGCGGATGTCATACACTACTCGCGACGTTAACTATATGTAAACAGGAAGATAACCATGTCACAAACCGTGCATTTCCAGGGCAACCCCGTTTCTGTTCAGGGCACCATTCCGCAGGCAGGCGCTAAAGCGCAGCCGTTTACGCTGGTCGCCAAAGATCTCTCTGACGTCGCGCTGAGCCAGTACGCCGGCAAACGTAAAGTACTGAATATTTTCCCGAGCATTGATACCGGCGTGTGTGCCGCATCAGTGCGTAAATTCAACCAGCTGGCCGCTGAACTGGACAACACCGTAGTGCTGTGCATTTCCGCTGACCTGCCGTTCGCCCAGTCCCGCTTCTGCGGCGCGGAAGGCCTGAGCAATGTGGTCACCCTGTCCACGCTGCGCGGCGCGTCCTTCCTCGCTGACTACGGCGTCGCCATCGCCACCGGTCCGCTGGCTGGCCTGGCTGCGCGTGCGGTGGTCGTAATCGATGAAAACGATCAGGTCGTCTACAGCCAGCTGGTGAACGAAATCACCGAAGAGCCGGACTACGACGCCGCGCTGGCCGCCCTGAAAGCCTGATAACAGATTGCCCGGGCGCGTCGCGCTCGCGGACATTCGATCTGCCCAGCCCCCCCCCC
>NZ_GL882865.1:18154-18388 GCF_000195655.1 Klebsiella sp. MS 92-3 | reverse complement strand
TGTTGAGGCCGCAACACCGGCAGTTTCAGCGGCCCCATGTTCGGCGGCGATTCACATACTGGGTCTGGACCCCGTAGGCCGGGTAAGGCGTCAGCCGCCGCCCGGCATAAAAGCGGCTCCGTGCCCGCGGCAATCGCCCGGCGGCGCTGCGCTTGCGTGGGCCTGGGGGTAGTGTAGGTCGGGTAAGCGCAGCGCCACCCGAAAAACAAATGGCGCCGCGGGTACCCCCGGTAA
>NZ_GL882865.1:14826-17989 GCF_000195655.1 Klebsiella sp. MS 92-3 | reverse complement strand
CGGGGGGGGGGGGGGGGAAGATTAACTGAACAGGGCGGTGATGGAGGCGCTGGCGAGGGAATGGAAATGGACGTTAAAGCCGACCATCGCGCCGCTGGCCTCAGCATCCACCTCAATTTTCTCGACGTCCAGGGCGTGGACGGTGAAGATATAGCGGTGGGTTTCGCCCTTCGGCGGCGCCGCGCCGCCGTAGCCTGCCTTACCAAAATCGGTGCGGGTCTGAACGGCCTCTTCCGGCAGCTCCGCCTGACCGGAACCGGCCCCTTGCGGCAGGACGCGGGTATCGGCCGGCAGGTTAGCGACCACCCAGTGCCACCAGCCGGAGCCGGTCGGCGCATCCGGATCGTAGCAGGTCACCACAAAGCTTTTGGTTCCCGCGGGCACATCATCCCACATCAGATGCGGCGAAATATTGTCGCCATCGTAGCCCATGCCGTTGAAGACGTGACGATTAGGCAGCTTACCGCCGTCCTGGAGATCGTGACTGATCAGTTTCATGCTTCATCCTCATTGATAATGCGCTGATTAACAAAGAAGTGTAGCCTTCCCGACGACGCAATTCCGCTATTTATTCGCTAAAAAATGTTTCGTCCTGCACTGCCTGGTTGACCGCACGGGTCAGGCGGGTCAGCTGCTCGGGCGTGATGATGTACGGCGGCATCAGATAAATCAGCCGGCCAAACGGACGGATCCAGACTCCCTGCTCGACGAAAAAGCGCTGCAGGGCGGCCATGTTGACCGGGCGACGGGTTTCAACCACGCCAATAGCGCCCAGCAAGCGGACGTCCGCGACCAGCGCAGATCCCCGCGCCGGGGCCAGCTCGGCCTGCAGCTGGGCTTCAATCGCCGCCACCTGCGGCTGCCATTCGCCGCTCTCCAGCAGGCGCAGGCTTTCGCTGGCCACCGCGCAGGCCAGCGGATTGCCCATAAAGGTGGGGCCGTGCATAAAGCAACCGGCTTCGCCATTGCTAATAGTTTCAGCAACCGTTCGGGTAGTGATGGCGGCGGAAAGGGTCATGGTGCCGCCGGTCAGCGCTTTGCCCAGACACAGAATGTCGGCGGTAATCCCGGCGTGTTCACAAGCGAACAGCTTGCCGGTGCGGCCAAAGCCGGTGGCAATCTCATCGGCGATCAGCAGTATCCCTTCCCGGTCGCACATTTTACGCACCCGCTTCAGCCACTCCGGATGGTACATCCGCATGCCGCCCGCCCCCTGGACGATAGGTTCGAGGATCACCGCGGCGATTTCGTGACGATGCGCGGCCATCAGGCGGGCAAACGGTACCATATCCATCTCGTCCCACTCGCCGTCAAAGCGGCTTTGCGGCGCGGGGGCGAACAGGTTATCCGGCAGGTAGCCCTGCCACAGGCTGTGCATCGAGTTCTGCGGATCGCAGACCGACATCGCTCCGAAGGTATCCCCGTGATAGCCGTTGCGGAAGGTCAGAAAACGACGACGTGGTTCGCCTTTAGCCTGCCAGTACTGCAGCGCCATTTTCATCGCCACCTCTACCGCCACTGAACCGGAGTCGGCGAGGAAAACGCACTCCAGCGAGGCCGGGGTCATCGCCACCAGCTGACGGCATAGCGCAACTGCCGGCGGATGGGTGATCCCGCCGAACATCACGTGCGACATTTGGTCAATTTGCC
Source organism: Klebsiella sp. MS 92-3 (assembly GCF_000195655.1). Lineage (NCBI taxonomy): Bacteria > Pseudomonadati > Pseudomonadota > Gammaproteobacteria > Enterobacterales > Enterobacteriaceae > Klebsiella > Klebsiella sp. MS 92-3. Next base: position 16,339 of record NZ_GL882865.1, on the reverse strand, counting down.
CCTTCAGCGCCGCATTGAGGCGTGGGTGATTGTAGCCGTGGATCGCCGCCCACCAGGAAGACATACCGTCAACCAACTGTTCGCCGCCGGCGAGGGACAGCTCGCAACCGTGGGCGGACACCACCGGGTAGACCGGCAGGGGGGAAGTCATAGAGGTGTAGGGGTGCCAGATGTGGCGCCGATCGAAAGCGAGATCGTCCAGTGTCATAAGCGACTTGTAAACCATTTTGAAAACATTTAGGTTTACAAGTCTACACTGAACTTACTTACAATGAAACGTACACAAAATATTTCGCGCAGCATCGAGGCGGCAAGCGAGAACATCCCCAGGAGCATAGTTCACTATGTGACTCGGGTGCGCGAGTGCCGCCAACAAAGAGGCTGTGTGAAATAGGAAGTGTACGACCTTTTGGAGAGGAAAATGGCTCACCAACCTCGCTGGACAATGTCGCAAGTAACGGAATTATTTAATAAACCGCTGATCGATCTGCTATTCGAAGCGCAGCAAATCCATCGTCAACACTTTGATCCGCGCCAGGTGCAGGTCAGCACCCTGCTGTCGATCAAAACCGGCGCCTGCCCGGAAGATTGTAAATATTGCCCGCAGAGCGCACGCTACAAAACCGGCCTCGAAGCCGAGCGCCTGATGGAGGTTGAGCAGGTGCTGGAATCAGCGCGCCAGGCGAAAAACGCCGGCTCCACCCGCTTCTGTATGGGCGCGGCGTGGAAAAACCCCAATGACCGCGATATGCCTTATCTGGAGCAGATGGTGAAAGGGGTGAAGGCGCTGGGGCTGGAGTCCTGTATGACGCTCGGCACCCTGACCGACAGTCAGGCGCAGCGCCTGGCCGAAGCGGGCCTCGATTACTACAACCACAACCTTGATACCTCGCCGGAATTTTACGGCAACATCATCACCACCCGCACCTACCAGGAGCGCCTGGATACGCTGGATAAAGTGCGTGATGCTGGGATCAAAGTCTGCTCCGGCGGCATCGTCGGGCTGGGAGAGAGCGTAAAAGATCGCGCCGGACTGCTGCTGCAACTGGCTAATCTGCCGACGCCGCCGGAGAGCGTACCGATCAACATGTTGGTGAAGGTCAAGGGCACGCCGCTGGCGGATAACGACGACGTCGACGCTTTCGATTTCATCCGCACTATCGCCATCGCGCGCATCATGATGCCCACCTCCTACGTGCGTCTCTCCGCCGGCCGCGAGCAGATGAACGAGCAGACCCAGGCGATGTGCTTTATGGCCGGGGCGAACTCGATTTTCTACGGCTGCAAGCTGCTGACCACGCCGAACCCGGAAGAGGACAAAGACCTGCAGCTGTTCCGCAAGCTGGGGATCAACCCGCAGCAGACGGCGGTGCTGGAAGGCGACAATGAGCAGCAGCAACGTCTGGAGCAGGCCTTACTCACCCCGGACACTGAGGAATATTACAACGCGGCGGCGCTATGAGCTGGCAGCAGCGAATCGATCGGGCGCTGGACGAGCGGCGGGCGGCGGAAG
>NZ_GL882865.1:12087-14723 GCF_000195655.1 Klebsiella sp. MS 92-3 | reverse complement strand
GGGGGGGGGGGGGCCGGCCCCCCCCCCCCCCCCCCCCTGCCGGTGACGCACGGCGCCGGGCGCTGGCTGGAGCGGGAAGGGGAGCGCTGGCTTAACTTCTCCAGCAATGACTATCTGGGCCTGAGTCAGCATCCGGCGATTATCGCCGCCTGGCAACAGGGGGCCACGCGCTATGGCGTCGGCGCCGGCGGCTCGGGCCACGTGAGCGGCTATAGCGAAGCCCACCGCGCGCTGGAAGAGGCGCTCGCCGACTGGCTGGGCTATCCGCGCGCATTGCTGTTTATCTCCGGCTTTGCCGCGAATCAGGCGCTGATCGCCGCCCTGGTGGAGAAAGACGATCGGATTGTCGCCGACCGCCTGAGCCACGCCTCTCTGCTGGAGGCCGCGAGCCTCAGCCCGGCGCAGCTGCGGCGCTTTACCCACAACGATCCGCAGCAGCTCGCGCAACTGCTGGCTAAGCCGCTGGCGGGCGAACAGTTGGCGGTCACTGAAGGCATTTTCAGCATGGACGGCGACAGCGCGCCGCTGGCGGCCATTCACGCCGCGACGCAGGCCGCAGGGGCAGTGTTGCTGGTGGATGACGCCCACGGTGTTGGCGTGGTCGGCGACGAAGGACGCGGGAGCTGCGCCGCGCAGGCGGTGCGCCCTGAGCTGCTGGTGGTTACCTTCGGCAAGGCCTTCGGCGTCAGCGGCGCGGCGGTGCTGTGCGACGAAGCAATGGCCGATTATCTGCTGCAGTTTGCCCGTCATCTGATCTACAGCACCGCGATGCCGCCCGCCCAGGCGGTGGCGCTGAGCGCTGCCCTGGGGATCATTCGCAGCGATGAAGGGCGGCAGCGTCGCGACATCCTGGCCGCCCGCATCCGTCAGTTCCGTGAGGGGATGGGCGAGGTGTCTCTGGGGTTGACCGACTCCGTCAGCGCGATCCAGCCGCTGATCGTCGGCGACAACGCCCGGGCGCTGAACCTGGCCTGCCGTCTACGCGACGCGGGCTGCTGGGCAACGGCGATCCGTCCACCGACGGTGCCGGTCGGCAGCGCGCGTTTGCGCCTGACCCTGACAGCCGCCCATCATGCTGAAGACATTAACCGTTTACTGGAGGTGCTGCATGGCCACAGTGAATAAGCAGGCGGTGGCCGCGGCGTTTGGCCGGGCGGCCAGCGGCTATACGCAACATGATGAACTGCAGCGGCGCTGCGCCGATCTACTGCTGCGCCAGCTGGCGCGCCGCGATTTTGCGCAGGTGCTGGATGCCGGCTGCGGCCCCGGCAGTATGAGTCGCTATTGGCGTGAGGCGGGCAGCGTGGTGACCGCGCTGGATCTCTCCGCCGGGATGCTCGCCCAGGCGCAGCGTAACGACGCCGCGCAGCATTATCTGCTGGGAGATATTGAGGCGCTGCCGCTGCCGGACGCCTGCGTCGATCTGGCGTGGAGCAATCTGGCGGTGCAGTGGTGCGACGATCTACGGGCGGCAATTGGCGAGCTGTACCGGGTGGCGCGTCCCGGCGGCAGAGTGGCGTTTAGCACGCTGCTCGCCGACTCGCTGCCGGAGCTCAATCAGGCGTGGCAGGCCATCGACGACCGGCCGCATGCCAACCGTTTCCTTAGCGAAGCGGCGGTGCGCGCGGCGCTTAGCGGCCTGCGCGCGACCGGCGAGGTTCATCAGATTAGCCTGCCGTTCGCCGATGCGCTGAGCGCTATGCGCTCGCTGAAGGGCATCGGCGCCACCCATTTGCACCAGGGGCGGACCGCCGCCCCGCTTGGCCGCGGCAAACTGCGCGAGCTGCAGCTGGCCTGGCCGCAGCGGCAGGGCATCTGCCCGCTGACGTATTCTCTTTTTACAGGAGTCATTGAGCGTGACTAAACGTTTTTTTGTCACCGGGACCGATACTGAAGTCGGTAAAACCATCGCCAGCAGCGCCCTGCTGCAGGCGGCGAATCTGCTGGGTTTTCACACTGCCGGCTATAAGCCGGTGGCCTCCGGTAGCGAGCTTACCGGCGATGGGCTGCGTAATGAAGATGCGCTGGCGCTGCAGCGTCATAGTCGGGTCGCATTGCGTTACGACCAGGTGAACCCCTATACCTTCGCCGAGCCGACCTCCCCGCACATCATCAGCGCCGACGAAGGGCGGCCGATCGCCGCGGCCAGGCTCTCCAGCGGGCTGCGTGAGCTGGAAGGTCTCGCCGACTGGGTGTTGGTGGAAGGCGCCGGCGGCTGGTTTACGCCGCTCTCGGATTCCCTGACCTTCGCCGACTGGGCGCAGGCGGAACAGCTGCCGGTCATTCTGGTGGTGGGCGTTAAGCTCGGCTGTATCAACCACGCAATGCTTACCGCTCAGGCGGTACGCCAGGCGGGACTACCGCTGGCGGGGTGGATCGCCAATGACGTACAGCCGCCGGGCAAGCGCCACGCCGAATATCTGGCGACGCTGAAAAACCGACTGGCCGCGCCGTTCCTCGGCGAAATACCGTGGCTTGCCGATATCGCGCAGCGCGACGATCTCGGCCAGTATCTTGACCTCAGGGCGCTGGATCCGGCGTTATCCACTGCGCCAGCAGCGGCTCATTCAGCGCCATAATATCGCCTTCGGCGACGTTACGGCCCCGGTGCAAGACACAGAAGCGATCCGCCACCC
>NZ_GL882865.1:0-11929 GCF_000195655.1 Klebsiella sp. MS 92-3 | reverse complement strand
GGGGGGGGGGGGGGGGGGGGCCGCCCCCCGTCAGGCCGATATCGCGATTTAACCGCAGCAGCAGATCCGCCAGCTTTTGCAGGCAGCGCGGCCCTCTGCCGCGCGAGGGTTCATCAAGGATCAGCAGCCGCGGCTGGACGATCAGCGCCCTGGCCAGCGCCAGCTGGTACTGATCGTCGTCGCTCAGCGAGGCGCCTTTGCGCTGCCGTAGGGCATAGAGCTCGGGAAAATACTCATAAATCTCGCCGCCGCTGGCGTTAGCCCCGGGTTTCCCGGCCGCCAGGGCGATGTGCAGGTTCTCTTCCACGCTGAGTTGGGAAAAAATGCGTTTATCTTGTGGCACGTAGCCGATACCAATGGCGCTGCGCGATTGAGCGGACAGGGGGGTGAGATCCTGCGGCGGGGCGCCAATGTCATGCCAGGTCATCCGGCCGCTAGCCACCGGCAGGTGGCCAGCAATGCAGTTAACCAGGGTGGTTTTTCCCATGCCCTCGCGTCCCAGTACGCCAATGCACTCTCCCGGGCGTAGTACTAGATCGACATTCCACAGCGAATGCTGGTTGCCGTAAAAGTGATTTACTGCCTGTAAATTCAACATGGACGTTTTCTCCTTATCCTGGCGTCAGGGCGACAGAAAGATGCTGCAAAACTCTTGCCAGGAAAAAGAACGCTCGGAAAAAAGCGCTAAACGCCGATACCATCGGGCCTCGTCAGCGCCGGGGCTGCACTTTTCCGGTGCCCGACGCTAAAGGGTGGTGCAAAAAGCAGCAAAAATCGAGCGGCTTTAAGCGGATAGTTATCAAAAATAGTTCGATAAAAATTTTTCGCCACGCGGTTGACCGCAAAAGGCGACAGGCGCCGGGCGGCGGTGGTCTTGGGCTGCGGACAGTTATCCACTATTCCTGTGGATAACCTTGTGTATTAGAGTTAGAAAACCTGCGGCAAGCTAGAGCGTACGCGGCTTGCGGCTGAATTGGCGCGAAAGGCGTCTTTTCTTTAAAGATCTTAAATATCAGCTTGTTAGATAAAATCAATGGGTGTAAGAAAAGCGTCATCTGCTGCCATAAAAGTTTAATCCGTCCGCTTGACAAATGTTAAAAGGTAAAATTTTCTGGGGATAACCCTGGCGGCCGGAGGATTATTCCGTCTGACGCGCGTTTTGCACCCAGCTTGCTAGCCAATAAGACCCTTTTGTGGCGTTATCATAAGTACGTACTGTTTAAATATCCAGTATAATTTATTGGCAAAAAACGGTCCGGGGGGTAGAATTAAACACCGGCCGCTAATTCTTTTTTCAGGTTCTGATTGATGAGTAAATCGTTTGTACTGCATTCCGCCTTTCGCCCCTCCGGAGACCAACCGGAAGCCATCCGCCGCCTGGAAGAGGGGCTGGAGGATGGGCTTGCGCATCAGACGCTACTGGGGGTTACCGGCTCCGGTAAAACCTTTACCATCGCCAACGTGATTGCCGACCTACAGCGGCCGACGATGGTGCTGGCGCCAAACAAAACCCTGGCGGCTCAGCTCTACGGCGAGATGAAAGAGTTTTTCCCGGAGAATGCCGTCGAGTATTTCGTCTCCTACTACGATTACTATCAGCCGGAAGCCTACGTTCCCAGCTCAGATACCTTCATTGAGAAGGACGCCTCGGTAAACGAACATATTGAGCAGATGCGTCTGTCGGCCACCAAAGCGCTGCTCGAGCGGCGCGACGTAGTGGTGGTGGCGTCAGTCTCGGCGATCTACGGCCTCGGCGACCCGGACCTGTATCTGAAAATGATGTTGCATCTGACGGTCGGTATGCTGATTGACCAGCGGGCGATCCTGCGTCGTCTGGCCGAACTGCAGTATACCCGCAACGATCAGGCCTTCCAGCGCGGCACTTTTCGCGTGCGCGGCGAGGTGATCGACGTCTTCCCGGCGGAATCCGACGATATCGCCCTGCGCATTGAGCTGTTTGACGAAGAGGTCGAGCGTCTGTCGCTATTCGACCCGCTCACCGGCCACGTCGAAGGGACGGTGCCGCGCTATACCATTTATCCCAAGACCCACTACGTAACGCCGCGGGAGCGCATCGTCCAGGCGATGGAAGAGATCAAGCTTGAGCTGGCGGAGCGGCGCAAGGTGCTGCTGGCCAACAACAAGCTGCTGGAAGAGCAGCGCTTAACCCAGCGTACCCAGTTTGACCTCGAAATGATGAACGAGCTGGGTTACTGCTCGGGCATTGAAAACTACTCGCGCTTTCTCTCCGGGCGCGGACCCGGCGAGCCGCCGCCGACCCTGTTCGACTATCTGCCGGCGGATGGCCTGCTGGTGATTGACGAATCCCACGTCACGGTGCCGCAGATCGGCGGTATGTACCGGGGCGACCGGGCGCGCAAAGAGACGCTGGTGGAATACGGTTTCCGCCTGCCGTCGGCGCTGGATAACCGGCCGATGAAGTTTGAAGAATTCGAAGCGCTGGCGCCGCAAACCATCTATGTGTCGGCGACTCCGGGCGCCTATGAGCTGGATAAATCCGGCGGCGAGGTTGTGGATCAGGTGGTGCGGCCGACCGGTCTGCTTGACCCAATCATCGAAGTGCGCCCGGTGGCGACTCAGGTCGACGATCTGCTGTCAGAGATCCGCCTGCGCACGGCCATCAACGAGCGCGTGCTGGTCACCACTCTCACCAAGCGGATGGCGGAGGACTTAACCGAGTACCTTGAGGAGCACGGCGAGCGCGTGCGCTATCTGCACTCGGATATCGACACCGTCGAGCGCATGGAAATCATCCGCGACCTGCGTCTTGGCGAGTTTGACGTGCTGGTGGGGATCAACCTGCTGCGTGAGGGGCTGGATATGCCTGAGGTGTCGTTGGTGGCGATCCTGGATGCGGATAAAGAGGGCTTCCTGCGTTCTGAACGCTCGCTGATCCAGACCATCGGCCGCGCGGCGCGCAACGTCAACGGCAAGGCCATCCTCTACGGCGATAAGATCACCCCCTCCATGGCCAAAGCCATTGGCGAGACCGAGCGTCGACGGGAGAAACAGCAGCGCTACAACGAAGAGCACGGCATCGTGCCGCAGGGGCTCAATAAGAAAGTGGTGGATATCCTGCAGCTGGGCCAGGGCCTGGCGAAAACCAAAGCCAAAGGGCGCGGTAAAGCGAAGGCCGTTGAGCCTGCCGGGCTTAGCGCTGTGGATATGACGCCAAAAGCGCTGCAGCAGAAAATCCACGAGCTGGAAGGGCAGATGATGCAGCACGCGCAGAACCTCGAGTTTGAGGAGGCGGCGCAAATACGCGACCAGCTGCATCAGCTACGCGAGCTGTTTATCGCCGCCTCCTGATTCTGGGCGCAGACTGGCGGAGTGGACGTGCGGGGTATAGTGAAGGCGCGCTTCTCTTATCGTCCTGCTTGCCAGATAACAAACATTTGAGAAAAAAAAAGGCCGCGTTGGGGCCTTCTTAATGTTTGCTTAATCTCGCCAGGCGACACTATCTTCAACCTGATGAGGATAGCGCCCATGCAAAAAATTAACTTCCGTGAATATCTGGCGGTCGCCACCGCCCTGGTCATTATTGTTGCCTTCTTCCATCAATGGGTGCTGACGTTCTGACCCCCGCGCTGCGGGAATAGCACCCACGCGCGGACCCCTGGCCCTGGCTGTCGGTTATGCAAAAAAAACTGGGCGTCATGCAGCTGAGCGATGCGCGTGACGATGCTCAGTCCGAGGCCAATGCCGCCGTAGCGACTGTCCATGCGCACGAAGGCTTTACTGAGTTCGCCGCTTTTCGCCTCATCGATCCCCGGCCCTTCATCTTCCACCGCCATCACCGGCATCAGGCCCGCTTTCACCGACACGCGGATCGTCGACCCTTCAGGGCTGTAGCGGTGAGCATTCTCCACCAGATTGCGCAGGATCACGCCGATTAACGTCGCATCGCCAGAGACGACGGCCTCGTTTTCGATATCCGTCAGCAGCAGCCGCTGCTGACGCTGCGCCAGCATAGCCTCCAGTTCGTCCTGCAGCGGTTTTACCACGTCATCCAGCAACAGCACCTGCTGGTAGCTGCCGGCGGAGAAGGACTGGCCGACGCGCGCCAGCTGCAGCAGCTGGGAAATGCTGGTGGTCATCTGATCGAGACGCTGGATCAGCGGGTCGACGCCCATGCCATGCACTTTCGCCAGCAGCTCAAGGTGCAGCCGCAGCCCGGCCAGCGGGGTGCGTAGCTCATGCGCCACGTCGGCGGTAAACAGCCGCTCGCGGTCGAGGGTCAGATTGAGGCGGGAAACCAACTGATTCAGGGCGGTGGTCACCGCCGTGACTTCGGGCACCGATTCGCTGAGTACGATAGGAGTGAGGTTGTCCGGCGTGCGGTTCTCCAGTTCGCTTTGCAGTCGTGAAAGCGGGCGGGTGATCTTGCGCACCGCCAGCATGCTGATATACAGCGCCAGGCCAACGATCAGCAGGCTCGGCACCAGCAGGCTGGCAACCGCTTCCCGTACCTCATGCTCCACATGTTTCTGGTTGTTGTGCCCTTCGATGGCGCTGGCCACCAGCAGCTGGATCTGCTCTTTGCTCTCATGCCATAGCCAGAAGACGCTTATCAGCTGGCAGACCACCAGGATGGCGCCGATGGTCAGCAGCAGCCGGTGGCGCATGGTCCAGGTTTCAGTTGCAAACAGAGCCATGGTCTATTCCGTGTCGATGTTGTTAGCCAGCATATAGCCAAAGCCCCGGACGGTGCGGATCCGCGATTTGCCAATCTTTTCGCGTAGGTTGTGAATATGCACTTCCAGGGTATTGGTCGCCGGCTCGTTGTCCCAGCTGTAAATGTCGTTGTAGAGGATCTCGCGATGCACCGGGCTACCGGCTTTCATCATCAGCCGCGACAGCAGGGCATACTCTTTCGGCGTAAGATCCAGCGCCGTTTCACCCAGCCACACCAGGCGGCGAGTGACGTTAAGGCGCAGATTGCCGACGCTGATTTCATTATCGCCCTGGTTGTTATGCCGGCGGAGCAGGGCGCGAATGCGCGCATTGAGTTCCTCCAGGGCAAAGGGTTTTACCAGGTAGTCATCCGCCCCGGTATCGAGACCGCTAATGCGATCCTCAAGCGTATCGCGGGCGGTGAGGATCAGCACCGGCTGGGTCATTTTCTCCCGCCGCATGCGGGAGAGAAAATGCAGCCCGTCTTCATCCGGCAGGCCGAGATCCAGCACGATCAGGCTGTAATGATTGCTGGCCAGCGATAGCGCGGCTTCGTGCGCGGTGGAGACGCCGTCGCACACGTATCCTTCACTTTGCATCGCCAGAATTAACCCCTGCAACAGCAGCGCATCGTCTTCAATGACTAAGATTTTCATCAACCAGCCTCTCTACATGGCGTTAAGATATCATCTGCCGCCTGGTACTCGCGGGTGCTGACGCCGAGCAGGCCGAGCAGGGTGGAGAACAGATTATCCTGCGAGTAATTCTCTTTTTGCGCCCGCTGCTGCAGACAGTGCGCGGAAATGCCGTAGCGCTGCTGGTAGTCGGCGGAGAGCCACAGCGCCATCGGCACATGTTTCTGCGTATCCGGCGCGATGGAATACGGTAGACCATGCAAATAGACGCCATCTTCTCCCAGCGATTCGCCGTGGTCGGACAAATAAACCAGGCTAGTGGTAAATTTATCCTGTTTAGATTGCAGTAGTTTTATCGCTTTATCAACGACATAGTCGACATAAAGGATGGTGTTGTCATAGGTATTGGTCAACTGCTCCCGGGTACAGCCCTGGATCTCATTGGTGTCGCAGGTCGGCGTGAATTTGCGAAACGCCGCTGGATAGCGATTGTAGTACGTCGGACCGTGGCTGCCGATGGTATGCAGCACAATAATGCCATCCTGTTGCAGGTTATCGATATAGCTGTCGAGATTATGGAACAGGACGTCATCGTAGCACTCGTCATCGATGCACTGCCCGGTGAGCTTCAGGTCGGTGACGTTCTGGTGTGGTACCCGGTCGCAGGCGCCTTTGCAGCCGCCGTCATTATCGTTCCACAGCACCCGGATCCCTGCGCGCTGTAGAATATCCAGGACGCCTTCCTGATGGTGCGCCAGCTCTTCATCATAATGTGCGCGCGGCATATTGGAGAACATGCACGGCACGGAAACTGCGGTTGCCGTGCCGCAGGAAGTGGTATGCGGAAAATAGATCACGCCGTCCTGCCGCATCAGCGGGTTGGTGTCGCGCGAATAGCCGCCCAGTGAGAAGTTATCCGCTCGCGAAGTCTCGCCGAGCACGACGATCGTCAGGTTCTTACGGGGAGCGTTATGCATCACCGCTTTCTGCGTGGCATCTTCGCCAATCTTCACCAGCGGCAGGTTGTCCATCCGATGATGAGCATACCAGGAGTTCACGGCCACAATGCTGTTGGAAGGGCTCAGGGATTTCACCAGCTCTTTGTTGTTACGGAACACCGAGGCGTAATCTTTGTAGAACAGCGCGGCCACCAGAATAATCAGCAGCGCCGAAACGGCGATATTGAGCAGGCGCATCGCCGCGCCGCGCCACCGCGTGGCGGGCTTACGGATTTTCACCCACCAGGCGACGAATACCGCCAAAACCCCGGAAAGGCCGAGGACGGCAATCATTTCGCCGGAGAGTAGAGCAAAGCTTTCCGCCGGAGTGGTGTCGAGGATATTGGTGATCATGCTGCGGTCGATCACCACGCCAAAGTTCCAGATGAAGTATTGCGCCGAGGCGCTGAGCAGAATGAACAGGCTAATCACCAGCCGGTCCAGCTTCAGGAACGAGGCGAGAGTGGTGAGGATATTCATCACGCTAATGGCCACGATCGGCATACTGAGAAATACCAGCCAGTTATGCAGGCTATTTACCGGCAGTAACGGGAAAACCTGGCGATAAAAAGCCAGGTTGAGAAAGATGCCGATATAGCAAGCAAAGAGAATCAGATAAGTCGTGCGACTGACCACCGGCCGACGCAGAGGCAATAACGACATAATGCACACCCACAGAAAAAGATGAGGGTATAGTGCCAGCCCTATTTTAAGACAACCTTAAGATTTTAAGGTGCGCCGAAGAGGGCCGCCTCCGGCGCGCAGGATCAGCCCGGCAGCTGGATCGCTTTCTCCAGCGCCCCGCGGAGCAGCGCCCGGTCATGACGATAGGGAACGTCGCTGGCCTCCAGCGGCGTCTGGATCACCAACCGGTCGTCAATGCCGCTGATATCGGCTTTTGGACCGGCGATCACCGCATCCACCACCCGCTTGCCTACATAGCGCTCCATAATCGCGATGCGCTCCGCCAGCGACAGCCTCGCGGCCGGGCTATGCTCTTTGCCGAGGTTATCGATAAAAACCATCGGCGCCGGGGTGCGGCGCAACGCCTGGGCCATCTCGTCGAGCAACAGGATCGGCAGCAGGCTGGTGTAAAAACTGCCCGGCCCAATGAGGATCAAATCGGCTTCGGCGATAGCCTCCACCGCCTCGCGGGTGGCCGGTACCGGCGGGGTGAGCATCAGCTCCTGCGGCACATTATCAAGCTGATCAATATTCACTTCGCCATAAACTTCATGGCCTTCATGATCGAGCGCCATCAAATCCACCGGTTGTTCTGACATCGGGATCAGGAAAGCGTCCACTTTCAGCAGGTTTCTGATCAAATTGATCGCCTCTAACGGCCGCACGCTCAGGTGATCCAGCGCCTTTAACATCAAATTTCCGAGGTTATGCCCGGAAAGCTCGCCGTTACCGCCAAAACGATACTCAAACATCGCCGACGCTACGCTCGGCTCGGCAATTAACTGATTGATGCAATTGCGCATATCGCCCCAGGCAATGCCACCTTCCGAACGACGGATCCGCCCGGTGGAACCCCCGTTATCGGTGGTGGTGACAATGCCGGTCAGCCGTGAGCCGAGCGAGGAGAGGGAGGACATCACCCGGCCCAAACCATGCCCGCCGCCGAGCGCGACCACCCGATCGAGGTCAGCGAATGTACGATTGCGCATAGAAATTCCTTATTTCACATAAACGGCCACACACTACCCGATCTACCCCTAAAAGACGATGGGAGGAGCCCGACAAACTGACCGACATCAAGGCAAAAAAATGATTTATGGCTATTCTGTAGCGAAAATGCACGAAGATAGCGATATGTATAAGATTATATAGCGAAATCGCCAATGGCGAAACTGCCTGTAACGCGCTACTATCGACATAACCTGTTAACACTCTAGCCTCTTCGCCTGTGTCAAAAGATATGGCGATTTGGCCGCGACGCCGCCGGTTGTCGCCAGGGCGTGGAAAGAAATGACCGCGTCTCCCGTATTTGGAAAGGTGTATATGGCCTCACAGCTTACCGATGCATTCGCGCGTAAGTTTTATTACCTGCGTCTGTCGATTACCGATGTGTGCAACTTCCGTTGCACCTACTGCCTGCCGAACGGTTATAAGCCCGGCGCCGTCAATAACAATGGCTTTCTCAGCGTAGACGAAGTACGCCGGGTTACGCGCGCTTTCTCTGCGCTGGGCACCGAAAAAGTTCGCCTCACCGGTGGGGAACCCTCCCTGCGCCGCGACTTCACCGAGATTATTGCCGCCGTGCGTGAAACCCCGGCGATCCGTCAGATTGCGGTCACTACCAACGGTTACCGCCTGGCGCGCGATGTCGAACGCTGGCGCGATGCCGGCCTGACGGCGATTAACGTCAGCGTTGATAGCCTCGACGCCCGCCAGTTCCATGCCATCACCGGCCAGGATAAGTTCCACCAGGTGATGGACGGCATTGACGCCGCCTTCGCCGCCGGCTTTGACAAGGTAAAGGTGAATACCGTGCTGATGCGTGATGTTAACCATCACCAGCTCGATACCTTCCTCGCGTGGATCCAACCCCGCCGTATCCAGCTGCGCTTTATTGAGCTGATGGAAACCGGTGAAGGCAGCGACCTGTTCCGCCGTCACCATCTCTCCGGCATGGTGCTGCGCGATGAACTGCTGCGCCGCGGCTGGATCCATCAGATCCGCCAGCGCAGCGATGGCCCGGCGCAGGTCTTTTGTCACCCGGACTACGCCGGCGAGATCGGCCTCATCATGCCGTATGAAAAAGACTTCTGCGCCACCTGCAATCGGCTGCGCGTCTCGTCCGTTGGCAAACTGCACCTGTGCCTGTTTGGCGAAGGCGGCGTCGACCTGCGCGACCTGATGGCCGAAGACCAGCAGCAGGCCGCGCTGGAGGCGCGGATCGCCGAAGCCTTAACCCATAAAAAGCAGACCCATTTCCTGCATCAGGGCAACACCGGTATTACGCAGAACCTGTCCTATATTGGCGGTTAATCGTTTTCGAAAGGAGCATTCAGATGAGCCAGGCTAGCGCTGAGTTTATCCCGACCCGTATTGCTATTCTTACCGTTTCCAGCCGTCGCGGCGAAGAGGACGACACTTCCGGTCACTGGCTGCGCGAGGCGGCGCAGGAGGCGGGGCACCAAGTCGTCGAGAAGGCGATCGTCAAAGAGAATCGCTACGCCATCCGCGCTCAGGTATCGGCGTGGATAGCCAGCGATAACGTGCAGGTGGTGCTGATCACCGGCGGCACCGGTTTTACCGACGGCGATCAGGCGCCGGAAGCGCTGCTGCCGCTGTTTGATCGTGAGGTCGAAGGCTTTGGCGAAGTGTTCCGCATGCTGTCGTTCGAAGAGATCGGCACCTCGACGCTGCAGTCCCGGGCCGTGGCCGGCGTCGCCAACCGCACGCTGATTTTCGCCATGCCGGGCTCAACCAAAGCCTGCCGTACGGCGTGGGACAACATCATCGCCCCGCAGCTTGATGCCCGCACCCGTCCGTGTAACTTCATTCCACACCTGAAGAAATAATCTATGTCACAACTGACCCATATTAACGCCGCGGGTGAAGCCCATATGGTCGATGTCTCCGGCAAAGCGGAAACGGTGCGCGAAGCGCGCGCCGAGGCTTATGTCGAAATGCAGGCGACGACCCTGGCGATGATTATCGACGGCAGCCACCACAAAGGCGACGTGTTTGCCACCGCGCGTATCGCCGGGATCCAGGCGGCCAAACGCACCTGGGAGCTGATCCCGCTGTGTCATCCGCTGATGCTCAGCAAAGTGGAAGTCAATTTGCAGGCGCAGCCGGAACATAACCGGGTGCGCATTGAATCGCTCTGCCGACTCACCGGGAAAACCGGCGTCGAGATGGAAGCATTGACCGCCGCCTCGGTTGCCGCGCTGACCATTTACGATATGTGCAAAGCGGTGCAGAAGGATATGGTGATTGGCCCGGTGCGCCTGCTGGCGAAAAGCGGCGGCAAGTCCGGCGATTTTAAGGTGGGTGAATGCCATGATTAAGGTTCTGTTTTTTGCCCAGGTGCGCGAGCTGGTCGGTACCGATTCGCTGACCCTTGATGCCAGCGAACTGGCGACTGTCGAAGCGGTTCGTCAGCAGCTTGCCGCCCGCGGCGATCGCTGGGCGCTGGCCCTGGAGGAGGGCAAGCTGCTGGCGGCGGTTAACCAGACGCTAACCTCTTTCGAACATCCAGTGGCCAGCGGCGACGAAGTGGCGTTCTTCCCACCGGTAACGGGGGGCTGACATGACGCAAACCCGTATCGTGGTCAGCCCGGCGCGCTTTAGCGTCAGTGAGGAATATCCCTGGCTGGCGGAACGCGATGAAGACGGCGCGGTGGTCACCTTCACCGGTAAAGTGCGTAACCACAACCTCGGCGACAGTGTGAAGGCGCTGACCCTCGAGCACTATCCGGGGATGACTGAAAAATCGCTGGCGGAAATTGTCGAGCTGGCGCGCGAGCGCTGGCCGCTGGGCCGGGTGACGGTTATCCATCGCATCGGCGAAATGTGGCCGGGGGAAGAGATTGTGTTTGTCGGCGTCACCAGCGCTCACCGCGGCAGCGCCTTCGCCGCCGGCGAGTTTATTATGGATTACCTGAAAACCCGCGCGCCGTTCTGGAAGCGTGAAGCGACGCCGGATGGCGAACGCTGGGTCGACGCCCGCGACAGCGATCGCCAGGCGGCAGAGCGCTGGTAGTGTGATACGCTTACAGGGTGAAACTTTGTTTATCAGGAGAGAGTCATGGACAGATATCCGCGTTCCGATTCAATAGTGCAGGGCCGTACCGGCCTGCAGACTTACATGGCGCAGGTGTACGGCTGGATGACGGTCGGCCTGCTGCTGACGGCGTTTATCGCGTGGTTTGCAGCGAATACTCCGGCGGTGATGATGTTCGTCTTTTCGAGCAAAATCACTTTCTTCGGGCTGATTATTGCCCAGCTGGCGCTGGTGTTTGTGCTGTCGGGAATGGTGCAGCGGCTGAGCGCCGGGATGGCCACCACGCTGTTTATGCTCTATTCGGCGCTGACCGGACTGACGCTATCGAGCATTTTTATCGCCTATACCTATTCATCGATCGCCAGCACCTTTGTGGTCACCGGCGGGATGTTTGGGGCGATGAGCCTGTATGGTTACACCACGAAGCGCGATCTGAGCGGCTTCGGCAGCATGCTGTTTATGGGGCTGATTGGCATCGTGCTGGCGTCGCTGGTCAACCTGTGGCTGAAGAGCGAGGCGCTGATGTGGGCCGTGACCTATATTGGGGTGGTGCTGTTTGTCGGTCTGACGGCGTATGACACCCAGAAGCTGAAAAACATCGGCGAGCAGATTGATACCCGCGACAGCGCAACGCTGCGTAAATACTCGATCCTCGGCGCCTTAACGCTGTATCTGGACTTCATCAACCTGTTCCTGATGCTGCTGCGTATTATGGGCAACCGCCGCTAACCTCTTTATATCAAGGGGTTGCATCTCCGAACGCCCGGCAAGCGCAGCGCCGCCGGGCGAGATATCAGGCACGATACCCGCGGTATTGCCGGGTGGCGGCAGCGCCTTACCCGGCCTACAGGATCCTCTCA
>NZ_GL882864.1:37872-39737 GCF_000195655.1 Klebsiella sp. MS 92-3 | reverse complement strand
GCCGCCAGCACCGGCAGTTTCAGTCGCGCAAATGGATAAATGAGTGACAGGCCGCACGAACCCCTGGCCGGGTAAGGCGCAGCCGCCACCCGGCGGAAATGCCGCTACGTTAACCCTTATTTCTCAGGCTCCTGCGGCGCGACGGCCGGGGCGGCGTACCAGGCTTCCTGCGGTACCACTACCGCCGCCTTTGGCTGCATCACAAAGTTCGGCGACATAATCTGCACGCCGAATTCGTTAAACACATCAATAATGCTGCTATGCAATGCGTTGCGGCCATCCGGCAGCTTGGTTGTGGGGAGTAAGCGCACCTGCAGCTCATACGAGGTATACCAGTCGAGCAATCCCAGCTTACGCACCACCGGCGCAATTTGCTGATCGACCCCGGAGGTGCGTCTCGCCGCCAGCTCCAGCAGCGCATGGACCTGACGCCACGGCGTATCGTAGCCAATGGTGACGCTGGTGGTGAGGTTGACTCCACCGTCGGCGCTTTCGGCGCTGAGATTAATAATTTTCCCGCCCACCACCACCGCGTTCGGGACGGTAACGATGTAATTTTCGCGGGTGAGAATTTTGGTCGCCAGTACGCCAATCTCGCTGACCTGACCCTCATTATCGGCGAGGCGGATCCAGTCGCCTTTGCGCAGCGCCCGAGAGTAGATCAGCACCAGGCCGCTCATCGCATGGGTCATCACCCCGGTTGACCCGAGGGTCAGCATCAGGCCGAAGAACACGCTAATGCCTTTGAAGGCGAGGGAGTTGGCGCCGGGAAGGAACGGGTAGGCGGCGGAGAGGGCAAACAACCAGATGACCACCGAGATAAGCCGACGGGTGGCGCTAACGGTCTCCGGATGAATGCCGGGAATCTGAATGCGGCCGGCGGCGACCTGGTCGAGAACCACCTTCACCAGGCGAATGATAAGCCAGGTGAGAAGGAAAATAAGCACCACGATCATCAGCCCCGGCAGGGAGGCGACAATCGACAGAGAGAGGTGGCGGATCACCCCCAGCGACCAGTCGCCCAGCGATTCGCTCCACACCCGCGTCCAGGGAAACAGGCTGAAGGCCCAGCTCAGCCAGAGATAACAGGCCAGCATGCCGAGAAGGATGACCAGCACAGCATAGAGTCGAACTTCAATATTGCCGAGATAGCGCCGCCAGTGCTGCGGTATGGCGCTACGTTTTTCGAGGATCCGCAGCAGGAAAAAACGTCGCACCCGCCGCCAGGCGCGGAAGGCGCCGTAGTAAAACAGCGCCAGCAGCAGCGCCCCGGCCAGGGCTTTACCGGCGGAGATGAACAGATAGCGGTTGTTGAACTGCTCCTGGAGGCTGGTGCGCTGGGCTTCCATACGCGCCAGCACCCGCTGGGCTGCCTGGTCGAGGGTTAAATCATCGCCCTCGTCGAGATCCGCCTGGCTCAGCAGCAGCACCGGTTTGCCGTTCATCAGAAACAGTCTGCCTGGCTGACCATAGCGGATAACCGGCACGACCCGCAGCGGCTGGCGAATATCATCTTCGGTGAAGGCGCGCAGGGCGCTACGGGTGCGCAAAACGCGCTCTTCGGGCGTGGTCTGGCCAAAGGTGGCCTGCAACATGACGACAGGTTGGTGGAAAATCGTGACCGTGCGTGCCTGCTCGCGCGCGGTTGGCTGCTGTCGCGGTTCGGCGGCCAGCGCCGGCTGGAGCACCAGCAGCGCCAGCGCCCAGAGGATAACGATGCTCATCCTGTTCATTGAGGCACCTGAGATAAGAATTATTGTTATTTTTCAGCAAAAAACGGAGGGCTTGTAGTTGAGCATAGCCTGGTGCGAAGTGAATTCAAGCTGGGGAAACGCGGACATAAAAAAGCCGTCGCCCAAACGGCG
>NZ_GL882864.1:36529-37737 GCF_000195655.1 Klebsiella sp. MS 92-3 | reverse complement strand
GGGGGGGGGGGCCTGATATCAGCGTCAGAGGATAGCGTTAGCCGTGCTGTTTACAGCCCGCGCACTGCTTATTCTGGATCTGCTGGAAGAAGTCGTTGCCTTTATCATCGACGAGGATAAACGCCGGAAAATCTTCCACTTCGATTTTCCAGATAGCTTCCATCCCCAGTTCCGGATAGGCCACGCACTCGAGGCTCTTGATACTCTGCTGGGCGAGCACTGCCGCCGGGCCGCCGATGCTTCCAAGGTAGAAGCCGCCGTGTTTATGGCAGGCATCGGTCACCTGCTGGCTGCGGTTGCCTTTCGCCAGCATCACCATGCTCGCGCCGTGGGACTGCAGCAGATCAACGTAAGAGTCCATGCGGCCGGCAGTGGTTGGGCCGAGGGAGCCGGAAGCGTAACCGGCTGGCGTTTTTGCCGGGCCCGCGTAGTAGATCGGGTGATCTTTGACGTACTGCGGCAGCGCCTCGCCGTTGTCGATAAGCTCCTTCAGCTTGGCGTGGGCGATGTCGCGGGCCACGATAATGGTGCCGTTAAGGCTCAGGCGGGTGGAGACCGGATGTGCCGACAGCTGCGCCAGGATCTCGCTCATCGGCTGATTCAGGTTGATGCTTACCACCTCGCCTTCGCCGGCCTGACGCAGATGCTCAGGAATATATTTTCCCGGATTGCTCTCCAGCTTCTCGATCCAGATACCGTCGCGGTTAATTTTGGCTTTGATATTGCGGTCGGCGGAGCAGGAGACACCCATGCCGATCGGGCAGGAGGCGCCGTGGCGCGGCAGGCGGATCACCCGGATATCGTGGGCGAAGTATTTCCCGCCGAACTGCGCGCCGAGGCCGAGGTTCTGCGCTTCCTGCAGCAACTCCTGCTCCAGTTGCACGTCGCGGAACGCCTGACCGTGTTCGTTACCTTCGGTCGGCAGACCGTCGTAATAGCGGGTCGAGGCCAGTTTCACGGTCTTCAGCGTCGCTTCCGCCGAGGTGCCGCCGATCACAAACGCGATGTGGTACGGCGGGCAGGCGGCGGTGCCGAGAGTGCGCATCTTCTCAACGAGGTAGTTTTTCAGCTTCGCCGGGGTGATCAGGGCCTTGGTCTCCTGGTACAGATAGGTTTTGTTGGCGGAACCGCCGCCTTTCGCCATGCACAGGAACTTATATTCTTCACCGTCGACGCTGTAGAGATCGATCTGCGCCGGCAGGTTGGTG
>NZ_GL882864.1:35984-36489 GCF_000195655.1 Klebsiella sp. MS 92-3 | reverse complement strand
CTCTTTATACATATCCAGCGGCGCGTTCTGTGAGTAGCGCAGGTTATCTTCGGTATAGGTGTTGTACACCCCCTGCGCCAGGGCGGCTTCATCGCCGCCGCCGGTCCAGACGCGCTGGCCTTTTTTCCCCATGATAATCGCGGTGCCGGTATCCTGGCAGGTCGGCAGCACGCCCTTGGCGGCAATTTCCGAGTTGCGCAGGAACTGCAGGGCGACATATTTATCGTTATCGCTGGCTTCCGGGTCGAGCAAAATCGAGGCGACCTGTTGCTGATGGGAGACGCGCAGCATAAAGGCGGCGTCGTGGAAGGCCTGCTGAGCGAGCAGGGTCAGCGCCTGCGGCTCTACTTTCAGGACCTGCTGGCCGTCAAATTCGGCGACGGAGACGTGCTCTTTGCTGAGCAGATAGTATTCCGTATCGTCGTGCGCCAGCGGAAACGGATCCTGATAAACAAACGGTTTAGTCGACATAGTCACTTACTCCATAAAGATAAAAACCCCCCCG
>NZ_GL882864.1:20406-35887 GCF_000195655.1 Klebsiella sp. MS 92-3 | reverse complement strand
AAAAAAAAAAAAAAAAAAAACCCCCGCCGGGGTAGTCCCGGCGGTTATGAATCAGAACATCATGGACATCCACGGATAGCCAATCAGCAGCAGGGCGGCCAGGAAGATGGCGCCAAAGATGGTGCCGAGGCGCCAGTAATCTTTGGTCGGCAGGTAGCCGCTGCCGTAGTAGATTGGGCTTGGGCCAGTACCGTACGGGGTGATGATCCCCATCACGCCCAGCGAGGTGACCATCAGCAGGACAAACACTTCCATATTCATTCCCGGGATAGTCGAGGCAATGGTCAGCATGGCCGGCAGCAGCGCGGTGGTGTGCGCGGTGGTGCTGGCAAACAAATAGTGCAGCAGGTAGAACGCCAGCAGCAGGACGATGGTCGCCATCCCCGGGGAGATGCCGCTCATCAGCGCGCCGCCCTCTTTACCCAGCCAGGCGATAAAGCCGGTGGAGGAGAGGCCGTCGGCCAGTGCCACCAGGGTGGCGAACCAGACAAAGGTGTTCCATGCCGCTTTGTTGTTGGTGATATCGCTCCAGGAGAGCACGCCGGTCCACAGCATCAGCACGATAACCAGCAGGGCAGCCAGCGCCGGTTCGATCCAGTCGGCGGCGAAGATCCACATCATCAGCGCGAAGCAGACGAATACCAGCAGCAGAATTTCATTGCGCGACAGTTTGCCCAGTTTTTCCAGTTCACGCGCGGCCCACAGTGGCACTTCGTTATTGACTTTCACTTCCGGCGGGTAGAACCAGTAGGCCAGCAGCGGCATAGCCAGAATCAGCAGGATACCCAGCGGCAGGAAGGCGATGAACCAGGTGCCCCAGGAGATATTGATGCCAACAATGCTTTTGACCAGCGCCAGGGCCAGCAGGTTCGGGGCCAGAGCCGACAGGAACATCGAGCTGGTAATACAGGCGGCGGTGATCGCTACCCACATCAGATAGGAACCGATTTTACGTGCGCTCGGATCGTTTGGCTTTGAACCGTACAGCGGCGGCAGGTTAGCGATAATCGGGTAGATAGTCCCCCCGCTGCGTGCGGTGTTAGATGGCGTAAACGGCGCCAGCAGCAGATCCGCGAAGGTGATGGCGTAGCCGAGCGTCAGGCTGCGACGGCCAAGATATTTCACCAGAATCAGCGCCAGGCGGCGGCCGAACTGCGTTTTATCGTAGCCGGCGGCGAACATGAACGCGCCGAAGATAAGCCACACGGTGGAGTTGCCGAAGCCGCTCACCGCCCACTTAAAGGAGGCGCCAGCCATTTTGAAGCCTGGCGCGGCCATCTGATCCGGGCTGAACAGCAGCCACTGGCTGCACAGGGCAATAACTACCACGCCGGTGATACCGATAACGGCGCCGGGCAGCGGTTCAAAAATCAACCCGACGATCACCCCGACAAAGATAGCGAAGTAGTGCCAGGCGTACGGCGGCAGGCCTTCGGGGACCGGGACGAACAATAACAGCACGGCAACGATAATCGGCAGCGCCATCATCAGGAGAGGTTTTTTATTCGCAGTCGTTGGCTTGACTGCACCGGCAGGCGGTATGGTTGTCTTTTTCTCTTTCATAATGAGTATCTGCAAGTTGTTGAAAATAACGTTTACGCCAGCGTCTTGCTCAGTGGTTTCTTTAATTACAAAAGTTACTTTAGTTTTTATTTTGCGTTTTTGAGTATCGACAGGGCGCTTATTTAACGCGTTTTATGAGGCGTTAAATTAAATTTGTTGGTTATTTATATATTGCGCTTTCAATGGCCGTTGCAATTGATCAAGATCAATAAAAGCCGGTGATTTCACTATTTTTTTTATTATCAGTATAACCCTATATGATGAGGTGTTATTTTGGCGAAAATATCGATAGATGTTAAAAGAAAAATGAACAATAAATGCTGAAATTATTTTATGTTTTATTATCTTTATGATTTTATTGTATTTTTGCGGTTTTTCTTGTCATTGTTTATGTTAACAAAAGTATCCTAATTGTTATCATGCATTTGTATTATGTAAATGCTATTTATTATTTTAATAATACAATAGAGGTAGCGATGTTATTGCTGGGGTTAAATAGTTTTATAACTAACGTAATTGGTTTAGTAATTAAAAAACGCGCTATATTATTGGCATGACAACAGGAATTAAAAAACCAAAACCATTAATGATTCCGTCACCTCATTCTGAGCTTTTAATATTTTAAAATCTGGAGCGTAACTTATGACCAGTAACGAACGTATTTTGCAGCCATTTACTTTACCAAATGGTACCGAGCTGAAAAACCGTTTGCTCATGGCGCCAATGACCACCTGCACCGGTTATTTCGATGGTACTGTCACCAGCGAGCTGGTGGAGTACTACCGCGCGCGCGCCGGAAGCATCGGTACCATTATTGTCGAGTGCTGCTTTATTGATGACTACGGTCTGGCCTTCCCGGGCGCGATCGGCATTGATAATGATGAAAAAATTGCCGGCCTGGCGAAAATCGCTGAGGCGATCAAAGCCGAGGGTTCAAAAGCGATTCTGCAGATTTACCACGGCGGCCGTATGGTCGACCCGCAGCTGATCGGGGGGCGCCAGCCGGTGGCGCCGAGCGCTATTGCCGCGCCGCGTGAGGGCGCCGCCATGCCGCGGGCGCTGAGCGGAGAAGAAGTGGAAGGGATGATCGCCAAGTTTGGCGACGGCGTTCGTCGCGCCATTCTCGCCGGTTTCGACGGGGTCGAAATTCACGGCGCCAACACCTATCTCATTCAGCAGTTCTATTCGCCGAACTCCAACCAGCGCGATGACGAGTGGGGCGGTAGCCGCGACAACCGCGCCCGTTTCCCACTGGCGGTGCTGGATATTACCCACAAAATGGCCCGCCAGTACGTCGACGATGCCTTTATCATCGGCTATCGCTTCTCGCCGGAGGAGATGGAGGTCCCGGGGATCCGCTTTGACGACACCATGTATCTGCTGGAAAAGCTGGCCGCCCGCGGTGTCGATTATCTGCACTTCTCGGTGGGCGCGACCCTGCGTCCGTCTATCGTCGATACCAGCGATCCGACGCCGCTGATCGAGAAATACTGTGCGATGCGCTCTGACACCCTCGCCCAGGTGCCGGTGATGGGCGTCGGCGGGGTGGTGAACGCCGCCGATGCCGAGCAGGGCCTCGATCACGGCTATGACCTGATTGCGGTAGGCCGCGCCTGCATCGCCTATCCGGACTGGGCGTCACGTATCGCAGCCGGCGAAGAGCTGGAGCTGTTTATCGACAGCACCCAGCGTGAAGCGCTGCACATTCCGGAACCGCTATGGCGTTTCTCGCTGGTGGAAGCGATGATCCGCGACATGAGCATGGGCGACGCCAAATTTAAACCGGGGATGTTTGTTGAGACCGTCCACGATGACGCCAATGAGCTGGTGATCAACGTCAGCCTCGAAAATGACCATATTGCCGATATCGAACTGGCGGCGAGCCCGGTCCAGACCGTGGAATTCACCACCAGCTTCGAAGAGATCCGCGAACGTATTCTCACCGCCAATACCCCGCACGTCGATGCCATTTCCGGGGCCACCAGCCAGAGCGAGGCGGTGAAAAAAGCGGTCGCCAAAGCGATGCTGAAATCGAGTAAAGCGCTGGCGGCGGAAGAGGGCGGCAATGACGTCGCGCCGAAAAGCTATGATGTGGTGGTAGTCGGCAGCGGCGGCGCCGGTCTGGCGGCAGCCATTCAGGCCCACGACGAAGGGGCCAGCGTGCTGATCGTTGAAAAAATGCCAACCATCGGCGGGAACACCATCAAGGCTTCCGCCGGGATGAACGCCGCGGAAACCCGCTTCCAGCGCGTGAAAGGTATCGAAGACAGTAAAGAGCTGTTCTATCAGGAAACCCTGAAGGGCGGCCACAACAAAAACAACCCGCAGCTGCTGCGCCGTTTCGTTGAAAACGCGCCGCAAGCCATTGAGTGGCTGGCGGACCGGGGCATTATGCTCAACGATATTACCACCACCGGTGGGATGAGCATTGACCGTACCCACCGTCCGCGCGACGGGTCAGCGGTCGGCGGCTATCTGATTAGCGGCCTGGTGCGCAACATCACCAAACGCGGTATTGACGTCCTGCTGGATACCTCGGTGGAAGAGATCCTGATGCGCGGGGATGAGGTTAGCGGTGTACGTCTGATCAACGACGAAAAAGAGGTCATTGAAGTACAGACCAAAAGCATCGTAGTGGCCACCGGCGGCTTCAGCGCTAACAGCGCGATGGTCGTGAAGTATCGTCCTGACCTTGAAGGCTTCGTCACCACTAACCACAAAGGGGCTACCGGGAGCGGTATCGCGTTGCTGGAACGCATCGGCGCCGGCACCGTGGACATGGGCGAAATTCAGATTCACCCGACCGTCGAGCAGCAGACCTCGTATCTGATTTCCGAATCGATTCGCGGCGGCGGCGCTATTCTCGTTAACCAGCAGGGGAACCGCTTCTTCAACGAGATGGAGACCCGCGATAAAGTCTCGGCGGCGATTATCGCTCTGCCGGAACACTATGCTTACATCGTCTTCGACGAGCATGTGCGGGCGAAAAACAAAGCTGCCGACGAGTACATCGCCAAAGGCTTCGTCACCAGCGCCAGCTCACCGCGGGAACTGGCGGAGAAACTGGGGATGGATTACCATGCCTTCCTCGCCACCCTCGAGTGCTATAACGGGGCGGTGGAAAAACAGCATGATGAACAGTTTGGCCGGACCACCGCGCTACGCGCGCCGATTAACGAAGGCCCGTTCCACGCCATTCGCATCGCCCCCGGCGTGCACCACACCATGGGCGGCGTGACCATTAATACCGATGGCGAAGTGCTGAATGTGGCGCAGCAGCCGATTCGCGGCGCCTACGCCGCCGGTGAAGTGGTGGGCGGGATCCACGGCGGCAACCGTATCGGCGGTAATGCGGTGGCGGATATCATTATCTTCGGTACCCTCGCGGGCCATCAGGCGGCGAAACGTGCCAGAGGATAACCTGTAACCTTGCTCCTGCCGGGTTGGCGCTTTCACCGCCCGGCTTGCCCCTTCTAAGGAGAGCCCGATGTCCGATAACCGCGTCTATAGCTACTCCGCCGTGTTGATGGGCTCGCCCATCCTGCTCAAACTCTGTTCCCACGATGAGGCGATGGCCTCCCGCGTTTTCCAGCTTATCAAGCGCTACGAAGACCTGCTTACCGTTAACCGCGCCGAGTCGCAGGTGATGGATATCAACCATGCCGCCGGGCGTCATCCGGTCACCGTCAGCCGACCGGTCTTTCAGCTGATCCAGTGCGCCAAAGCCGCCAGCATGGTGCGCGACAGCGCCTTTAACCTCGCCATCGGCCCGCTGGTGAAGCTGTGGCGAATTGGTTTTCACGGGCACAGCGTGCCTGACGCGGCTGATATCAGAGCCCGACTGGCGCTGACCCGCCCACAGGAGGTGATCCTCGATGAGGCAACCTGCAGCGTGTTTCTCCAACAGCCGGGGATGGAGCTGGATCTCGGGGCGATCGCCAAAGGTTATATCGCTGACCGCGTGCGCGATTATCTCCGTCAGCAGCAGGTGGAGAAGGCGCTGATCAACCTCGGCGGCAATGTGCATACCCTCGGCGAATGGGCCATTGGCCTGAAAAAACCATTTGCCGACGCGCAGGCGCTGATCGGTTCCCTGACGGTCAACGGGCAATCGGTAGTCACCTCCGGGACCTACGAGCGCTATTTCGAACAGGATGGCAAACGCTGGCACCATATTCTCGACCCGCGCAGCGGTTATCCGCTGGACAACGAACTCGACAGCGTGACGGTCATTTCCGCGGATTCTTTAGACGGCGACATCTGGACCACGCTGCTGTTCGGCCTCGGCGTGGAGAAGGGCTGCGCAGCGCTGCGTCAGCGGCAGGATATCGACGCGATTTTCGTTACCAAAAATCGCGACATTATTCTCTCATCGCCGCAGCGGCTGCGTTTTGCGCCGCTGGACAGCGGCTATCGGGTTATTGACTGTACTGCTTAAGCAAACTGTACTGTTCGGCGACCAGGCGGTAGCGATAGACCGGCCGCCCGGTAGCGCCGTAGTGGATAGTGGTATAGAGAATATTGATCTGCGCCAGCCAAATCAGATATTTGCGGCAGGAAACGCGGGAGATATTCACCGCCGCCGCCAGCTCATCGGTAGAGAATTCGACATCCGGATGGGCGTCAATCCACTGGCAGAGTGTGCGCAGCGTTTGCGCGGTTAACCCTTTAGGCAGCTTGCGCGCGTCGCTGGCCTCCGGCGCGCCGCCGTGCAGCAGGCGGTCGACATCGGCCTGTTCGTAATAGGGCTGGCCGGTTATTAGCTTGCGCTTCTCCCGCCAGGTGGTGAGCGCCTCTTCAAAGCGCGGAAACTGGAAGGGTTTGATCAGGTAATCGACCACCCCGTAATGCATCGCGGTCTGTACCGTGGCGGCATCCGCCGCCGAGGTAATCATGATAACGTCGATGGCGCGCCCCGACTCGCGGATGGTCGGCAGGAGATCGAGCCCGCTGTCCTGCTGCATGTAGACATCCAGCAGCACCAGATCGATCTCCTGCTGCGGATCGTTAATCATCTCCTGGGCCTGACTGAGCGTCGAAGCGCTCCCGCTGCAACGAAAGCCGGGAACCCTTGCCACGTACAGGCGATTCAGTTCGGCCACCATGGCATCATCGTCAACAATTAAAACATTTATCACGCAGGTTTCCTTTTACTATCCCAGGGGAGATGAACAAAAAATTGGGTAAATACGCCGGGTTCCGATTCGACGGCGAGGGTGCCGCCGAGCTCGCGCAACTGCTGGTTGGCAAGAAACAGCCCGACGCCGCGATTCTCGCCTTTGGTGGAGAAGCCTTTGTTAAAGATAGCGTCGATGTTGTTCTCCGGGATCCCCGGCCCATCGTCGCTCACTTCACCGCTTAGCCAGCCGTCCTGGTAGTGCAGCAGCAGGCCGATCTCACCCTCCGCCTGGCCGCACATGGCGTCCAGCGCGTTCTCAATAAGATTGCCCAGCACCGTCACCAGCACCGTGACCTGTTTCTCGTTTGGACAATCCGGCACCAGGCTCTCCTCCGCCAGCGTCAGGGTAAAGCCGCACTCTGTGGCGCGCTGAATTTTACTTATCAGGAAGCCGGCCACCACCGGGGATTTAATGCGGTGCTGAATGTCGCCGATGTCCGCCTGGTAGCGGTGGGCGGTCTGCAGCACGTATTCCTCGAGTTTGCCGTAGCTTTTCATATTCAGCAGACCGAGGATCACGTGCAATTTATTCATAAACTCATGGGAGGTGGTGCGCAGGGCATCCACATAGCTCATCATGCCGTCCAGTCGCTGCAGCAATTGGCTGACCTCAGTTTTATCACGGAAGGTACAGATGGCGCCGACCACCGCACCCTGGCTGCGAATGGGCACTGTATTGCCGATCAGCAGCAGACCATTGCACCCCAGTTCGCGGTCGAACATTGGCTCGCCGCTCTGCAGTACGGTCTGCAGATCGTCGAGCAGGGGGCTGTGAACGAGAGTCTTATCCGGGCCGGAAAAGAGGATCTCTTCCGCCGCGGGGTTGATGAGATTTACCTCGCCATGGGCATCGACCGCCACCACCCCCTCCTTGAGGGCGTGAAGCATGGCCTGACGCTGCTGAAACTGGGTGGATATTTCGTGCGGCTCCAGCCCCAGCAGCACGCGCTTCAGGCCGCGAACCAGGCTCCAGGTGCCCAGCGCGCAGACCAGCGCGCTGAACAGGATGGTCAGCAGCACGTCCCAACGGCTGTTGGCGATCTGTTCGTCCACTTTACTCAGTGAAATGCCGACCACCACCACGCCGATTTGCTGATGCCGTTCGTTGAACACCGGCGTAAACACCCGTAGCGCCGGGGCCAGCACCCCGTGGTTGATGGCGACATTCTCTTTTCCCTGCAGCGTCGGCTGAATATCGTGGCCGATGAACGGTTTGCCGATGATTGAGCTGTCCGGATGCGAATAGCGAATACCCTGCATATCGGTAACGATAGCGTACAACAGGTCGTTGCGGCGGGTAATGGCCTGCGCCAGCGGCTGAATGATCTGCTGCTGCGGGGGCGCCTCCAGTCCGCGCTTCACCTGCGGCATATCGGCCATGGTGCGCGCCACCGCCAGCGCGGTCTCTTTCAGACCGTCGCGGGTGGCGTTGCTGATCTGCATATACCACAAGGCATACACCAGCAGCAGCACGGCGCCGATGACGCTGCCGATCATCAAGGACACGGCGGTGCTCAGCTTTAACGGTAAGGCGCGTTGGCAAACGCGAGGCGGGTGCTCTGAAGCCTTCATGACGACCCCGGGTAGATTCAGTGAAAGATTATTATCGCCGATAGCGCGGCATACATAAAGCCGTGTAATCAAAGCAAAAGGCCGCTTTTGCTACGGCAGACTCCTCCAGCGCGCGGTACACTGCGGCTTTTCGCCACAGGCTTAAGGGAGACACTATGGAACTGGCTTCTCTGGTCCGGGATATCCTCCGGCAGCGGCACGTTGAACGACTGGCGCAGCATCGTGAACAGGATAATGAAGCGGAAGCAGAGTGGGAGATCGCCCGCTGGCGGCATCGCAGCGGGGTGGTGATCCAGCGCCGCTATGAGCTCGAGATCGCGCAGCAGGATAGCGCATCCTGCCCGGAGTGCTGGATTGACTGGCAGGTTATCGACGCCGCCGGCCAGGAGATCAACCCGATGCGCAAACAGTTTTATAACCTTTGCCAGCAATCCTTCTGGCTGGCTATGCAGGCGGGTGGTGAAGATGAGACCTCAGACAGAATTGCTCAGATAACCGACAATCACCCGTAAACGCGCGTTGGGGACGGTAAACTGTGACCCCGACGGCGGTAAAGCGCAGAACATTCCACTTATAGTGGCGGCAGAGGTTAAATAGTCCTGATGAATATAAGGATATGCATCAGGCCGCTGATTTTGCCGAGATGCGCTTTTTCTGTCGTAAATGGAGGTTGTTATGAGCAGTTCGCTAACCGCGTCAATGCAGGCTCGTCGTCACCCGGAGACCACCCACATCGATCGCCTCGCCACCGCCGATATGCTGGCGATGCTGCATCAGGATGATAAGCAGATATCGGAGGCGGTCGGCGCCTGTCTGCCGGATATCGCCCGGCTGATTGATATCGCCACCGCGACGATAAGCCGGGGAGGGCGCCTGGTCATTATTGGCGCCGGCGCTTCGGGCCGGACGGCCATTGAGGCGGTCAGCGACTATTCGCCGGAAGGTAAACACGCGCTGATGGGGCTGATTGCCGGTGGGCAGACGGCGGCGATGGCCGAGCGGGAGACTGCGGCGAATAATTATGACCTGGGCGCCTTTGAGCTGCAGTCGCTGGACTTCAGCAACCGCGATATGCTGCTGGCGCTGACCGTCAGCGGCAAGACGCCATGGGTGTGGGGGGCAATGCGCCACGCCTGGTCGCTGGGCGCCCCGATAGCGGTCATCACCCAGCAGCCGACCAGCGAGGCGGCGCAGCTGGCGGATATCATTATTGCTCCGCAGACCGGGCCGGAGGCGGTGGCGGGGTTAGCCAATCCGAAGGCTCAGTTGGCCCAGAGGCAGATCGTCAATATGCTGACAACCGGACTCGCCATCCGTGACGGTCGGGTGTACAGCAATTTGCGGGTGGACGTGCAGGCTGACAATTCGCACTGGGCGGAGCGGCAGATAGCGATTGTGATGGCGGCCACCGATTGCACGCGCAGTGAAGCAAAGGCCGCCCTGGCCAGCTGTCATCAGCACTGCCGCACCGCGATCCTGATGCTGCTCAGCGGGCTTGACGCCTGGCACGCGCGGGAGCTGCTAACCAAACATCACGATCATCTGCGTCTCGCCCTGCGTGAAGCCCAGCGTAGCGCTGTCACTCCCGCCCAGTAATCCCTTCTCTGCCAGGCGCGCGATGAGCATGCGCGCCTGGACTTTTGTAATTAAAGAAATTCTTATCTTTTATTTTACCCGGCAATAGATATTGAATTTTCGACCTTATTTTTTTTATCCGTCTTCGCTCTGTTTTTAAAATTGATTTTTTAAGTTAAATAACTGTTTGGTTTAAAATGCGAGAGTGTAAATGATATTTTAAAATAAAGTAAAAGTGCGTTAATATGCTGCCTCTTATGACCGTGTGCTACGTGATAATTCTA
The DNA here is from genome assembly GCF_000195655.1 of Klebsiella sp. MS 92-3. NCBI lineage: Bacteria > Pseudomonadati > Pseudomonadota > Gammaproteobacteria > Enterobacterales > Enterobacteriaceae > Klebsiella > Klebsiella sp. MS 92-3. The sequence continues at coordinate 25,714 of NZ_GL882864.1, read as the reverse complement.
TTATGCCTGCAATGAAAAAAACGATTATTTCCTTAACCGCATTAGCGATGTTCGTCAGCGCGGCGACGCATGCTGAAGCGGATACCTCGAAAAAAACCGACTTCCTGCTGATTGGCGGCGGGATCATGAGCGCCTCGCTCGGCACCTGGCTTCAGGCGCTGCAGCCGGACTGGGATCTGACCATGGTGGAGAAACTGGACGGCGTGGCGCTGGAGTCTTCCAACGGCTGGAATAATGCCGGTACTGGCCACTCGGCGAATATGGAGCTGAACTATACGCCGGAGCGGGCGGACGGGTCGATTGACGTCAGCAAAGCGCTCGATATTAACGAGCAGTTTATGATTTCCCGTCAGTTCTGGTCGGCACAGGTGAAACGCGGTATTTTGCACGATCCGCACTCGTTTATTAATTCCACGCCGCATATGAGCTTCGTCTGGGGTGATAATGTGGATTATCTGCAGAAGCGTTATAACGCGCTGCAGCAGACCACCTTATTCCAGGGGATGAAATTCTCCACCGATCACGCGCAAATTAAACAGTGGGCGCCGCTGGTGATGGAAGGCCGCGATCCGCAGCAGAAAGTGGCAGCCACCTGGACGCCGGTGGGTACCGATGTCAACTACGGCGAAATCACTCGCCAGCTGATCGGCAGCCTGAAGAAAAATAACCACTTCACCCTGCAGACCTCCTCTGAGGTAACGGATTTCAAACGTAATGCCGACAACTCCTGGCACGTAACGATTAAGAATGTGCAGAGCGGGGAAGCGCAGACTATTGACGCCAAATACGTCTTTATCGGTGCCGGCGGCGGCGCGTTGAAGCTGCTGCAGAAAACCGGTATTCCGGAAGCGGATAACTATGCCGGCTTCCCGGTGGGGGGCTCGTTCCTGATGACCGAGAACCCGGCGGTCACCGCGCAGCATCTGGAGAAAGTGTATGGCCAGGCTTCAGTCGGCGCGCCGCCGATGTCGGTGCCGCACCTTGATGCACGTTACCTCGACGGTAAGCGCGTGGTGCTGTTTGGGCCATTCGCCACCTTCTCGACCAAGTTCCTGAAAAATGGTTCGTTCTTCGATCTGCTCAGCACTACCACCACCAATAACGTGCTGCCGATGACCCACGTCGGTCTCGACAACTTCGATCTGGTGAAATACCTGGTTAGCCAGGTGATGCTCAGCGATGATGACCGTTTCGCTGCGCTGAAAGAGTACTACCCGGACGCGCGTAAAGAAGACTGGAAACTGATCCAGGCCGGCCAGCGCGTACAGATCATCAAGAAAGACGCAGAGAAGGGCGGCGTGCTGAAGCTCGGTACCGAAGTGGTGGTCGATCAGCAGAAAACCATTTCCGCGCTGCTCGGCGCTTCGCCGGGGGCTTCCACCGCCGCGCCGATCACCCTGAACGTGCTCAAGCAGATGTTCCCGCAGCAGTTTAACTCGCCGGAGTGGCAGAGCCGCATTCACGCTATTGTGCCGAGCTACGGCCAGAAGCTGAACGGTAACGTGGCGCTGACCCAGCAGGTTTGGGATGACACCGCTGCGACCCTGCAGCTGACGAAACCGCCGGTGATCCAGATGCCAGCGGCTGCGCCTACCGCGACCGCCAAGCCGGCAGAGACGCCGCGCGAGGCCTCGCCGCAGCACGATATGGCGCTGTAAAAGCAAACTCGACAGTGAACAAAAGGGAAGACCATGGTCTTCCCTTTGCGACTGGCATCAGTTTGGATTTCGATAATTATTGAACTTCCTGGTTATTTTGTTAATTACCTGGGGGCAAGGTATTTTGATGCATGATGGCAACAGCACCTCATAAAATATCTTAAGAAGAATCTTCTGAATTCTTAATCCTAATCGTATAGGTTTTATCAAATTCTCCGCCTGTCGCTACATTTGTACCAAACAGTCCGCCTGATATTCGTATGGTGACGATCCCATGTTTTACGGGTACTCCCTGCACCCTGACACAATTATGCGCAGGAGAATCATTACAATAACTCAAAGTTAATCCGGTGTCGGATGGGGTTATTTCACCTACAAATCTTTCCTTCCCGTTTTCATCTAAAGCTGATACGGCGCCTCCCTTTATTATTATTTCACTGGAATAAGCTTTCCCAACTGCTGCATCAGCAAGTGAGCTACCATATGGAGTAACGTCAGCATGTAAAACACAAGCTGACAATAAAGAGGTAATACATACAACGCTCAATTTTTTCATAATCACTTCAATGGCTTGAAAACCATTCCCCCAAAGAATCTGTTGAGAAAAAAAACGCACATCTTTTCCCTTTTTTATCCAGTAAGTTGAACGGCCCCAAGAAAATAATTTTAAATTAACATATCCATTATCGTCTTGTGTTACAGAACTATCCCATACAACCCAGTGTGTAGGTAACGTTGTGTTATTTGTACTGCCTTCGAGCAGTCCGTCATTTATTAATGTGACGACTTTAAAGCCTTGCGCTACATACCTATTTAAATCTCGGATTCCTTGGACACCAGCTTGAGTGATTCCTACATTACTAAAGACCATTTCATAACCTGCTTTTTCAAACCATTCCGCTAGTGTGGGCCACATGGTGATACCTGCCACTGGAGAATCGAGAGCATCGAAGCTCAGCGCTGCATTCTCTGAATCCCTCAGGCCAGCAAGCGTTATCCAGTCTAGTCCTAATATTCTTGGCTGCCCATCACTGGTAAAAAACATACCCGTTGGATGTCTACATCCCTCTCCTGGTGAGATTGTCAGTGCGCCTATTTTAGTTTTTCCATATCGCCACAGTTCCCTGGCGGCCTGGGCATATACATCAGGACGGTCTTGTTGCAGACAGTAAAAGAATGCAGCAGGGCCGCACACGCTCGCTCCGGACTGAGAAGGATATGAGAGATTATAGAATCTGTCCTGAATTTCTGATTCTATCTTCTTTTTTTTAAACGGATCTTGCGGTGAACCTATGGGATACTCTCGCGCAATAAATGGACGTTCAGGAATAGTAATTCTTATCTCCTTTGTTTCCCCACCCTCGCTTGCAGGCTTCATTGTGCCTTTTGTCTCAAAATAACAGAGGTTCTCTCGCTTTACCGAAGACCAGGCGTTGCCTGATGCAAAGGCTTCAAGTGTGTACATTTTAGTGAATGGAACGGGGGTCACACAGACCGTATGCAACATGGTTTTGCGGTAAAGATTCATTTCCATAATATAAATTGTCGAGAGTGACTCATCTACATTTCCTGTCATGTGAGTTTGTGTTTCATAAGTTCCAGAAAATGGCTGTTGCTTCACATCTATCAGGGAATATTTATTCCTGCGAGAGTCCATACGATAAATACACAGGTCATAAAGCAAAGAATCTGTTGGAACATTAGATCTTATTCGTGTACTAAGCTTGTAAACTGCCATCATTAATCCCTCAATGTTTAAGCGGCTATCCTTGCCGGCATCATACAACATTCATACCCAACCCACATCCCCGTTTTTGATGGTACTGTACAATGTCTGAAGCAGTCGTTTCCGGGAAAGGCTCAACCTCATTATTTTCGTTATTTACATAACCGCCTGTCCGGGACGAAAATTAAGGTCAACCTTATTAAAAGATTATCTTTAACTTGATTTTGAGCGGCCTGATAGTCTTCACCTTAGTATCTATTGATATCTCCTTGCCAGTAATGCCGATGTTGGCCACGCAATTGTCGGCGAAGCCGATCTCATTATCACCGGATTTCTGATGGTTTTGCGTACGTACAGCTGGTATGGGCCCGATAAGCGACCGGCTGTCGTGTTTTACAGGCACTGGGCACCTGCTCCGTGTTAAGGCTGGTGCGGGCGAGAGCGCGCGTTTTTTTGCCCATATCTGCGTATCGTGAAAGTGATTACGCCGATTGCGGTCCGATGATCGGCGGACAACTGATTAAATTCACAAGGTGATACGTGATTTTTTTGGTTGCTGGTGGCAGCGGTCGACAATAGTGGTCGCAATCAAAATAGTTTTCGTGGTTATTGTTATACTGGCTTGAATTTGTAAAAGAAAATTAAACCAGGAGTGTGGAAGGGCTATGAAAGACGATATTAACCAAGAGATCACCTTCCGCAAGCTGTCGGTCTTTATGATGTTTATGGCGAAAGGTAATATCGCCAGAACCGCCGAAGCGATGAAACTCAGCAGCGTCAGCGTTCACCGCGCGCTGCATACCCTGGAAGAGGGGGTGGGCTGCCCGCTGTTTGTCCACAAAGGGCGCAACCTGCTGCCGCTGCAGGCGGCGTGGACGCTGCTTGAATACTGCCAGGATGTGATAAGTCTGATGAACCGCGGGCTCGAGGCGACGCGCAAGGTTGCAGGCGTCGGTCAGGGGCGGTTGCGCATCGGTACCCTCTATTCTCTGACCCTGGAAACCGTTCCGCGCATCATTATGGGGATGAAGCTGCGTCGCCCGGAGCTGGAGCTGGACCTGACGATGGGTTCAAATCAGATGCTACTGGATATGCTGGAAGACGATGCCCTCGATGCCATCCTGATCGCCACCAACGAAGGGGAGTTCAATAATACCGCTTTCGACGTGGTGCCGCTGTTTGAGGACGATATTTTTCTCGCCGCCCCGGCGACCGAACGGCTGGATGCCTCACGGCTCGCCGATCTGCGCGATTACGCCGACCGCAAGTTTGTTTCGCTGGCGGAGGGGTTCGCCACCTATGCCGGATTCCGGGAAGCATTCCACATCGCCGGCTTCGAGCCGGAGATCGTCACCCGGGTGAATGATATTTTCTCGATGATTAGCCTGGTGCAGGCTGGCGTCGGGTTTGCGCTGCTGCCGGGGCGGATGAAGAAAGTGTATGAGAAGGATGTACAGCTGCTAAAGCTGGCGGAACCCTACCAGATGCGCCAGCTGATCTCTATCGTCTATTCGCACCACCGCGAGCGCGATGCCGACCTGCTGGCGCTGGCGGCGGAAGGGCGGATGTACGCCCGCAGTCTTAATCGCTAAGCCGCTGCGCCAGATGGCGGGCGACGTCCACGCCGCTGCGCTCCAGCGCAATGGTCTCCCCGCGCCAGCCCGCCTGGCGGGTCAGGCAGGTGAGCACCCCGCCGGGGGGCATCTCAATGGCTAAGCGCGCATCGCGCTCATCGGCGGCGACCATCGCCTCCTGCCAGTGGACCGGGCGCGCCATGTTCATCGCCAGATCGTCGGCGATCCGCTGCGGATCCCACAGCACGCGCGCCGTCGAGCCGCTTAAATAGGCGCACCGTGGGCGCCTTAAGCTGGCGCCGGCAAAAGCTTTCGCCAGCTCAGCGGCGGGTTTATCCAGCAGCGCGCAG
>NZ_GL882864.1:11187-20337 GCF_000195655.1 Klebsiella sp. MS 92-3 | reverse complement strand
GCTCAGCGGCGGGGTTATCCAGCAGCGCGCAGTGCGACGGCACGCTGACCGCCAGCCGCTGGGCTTTACTGGCGCCAGCCCGCAGCGCCAGCTGCGCCACCTCGGCCATTGCCTCATCACGGCCCGCAATCACGAACTGCGTTTCGGCGTTCAGGTTGGCGAGATAAACCTCGTGGCCCTGCATCAGCGCCTCAACCCGCGGGCGGGTCAGGCCCATAATCGCCGTCAGTCCGTAACCTTCAGGATACGCCTGTTCCATTAAGTCCCCGCGCAGGGCCACCAGCCGCAACGCGCTGGCGAAATCGAGCGCGCCGGCAATCACCGCGGCCGGAAACGCGCCGATAGAGAGGCCGCTGACCATCTGCGGATCCACGCCCTGACGCTGTAGCTCGCGCGCCCAGGCGACACCGGCGATCAGCAGACAGAGCTGGACCGCACGGGTGTGTTGTAGCGCATCGGCGCTATCGAGGGTATCGACTTCATCCCCCAGCACGGCGCGCGCCTGGGTGAGGAACGCCTCGCGATCGGGGATCATCGCCAGCATGCCGGGACGCTGGCCGCCCTGACCGGGAAAGGTAAATAAAATCTTCATTATTCCTCCCTGTGCCACGGCGTCGCGGTTAAGCGCGCGCCGCGGGACGTTTTCAGCAGCGCGCGCCCGTCGCGCAGCCATTCATTAAGGGCGAAGGCGCCGTACGGCGTTTCGACCTGGGTATCAGCGCGGCATGGGAGTTGGGCCACCCGGGTCTGCCATTCCAGCAGCGCCTCGCGGTCCAACGGTTGTGGCGCGCGGATCAGCAGATCCAGATCGCTGGCCGCATGCAGCACCGGGATCTCGGTTGCCAGCGCGTAGCCGGTACTGCCGGTGACGCCCCAGCCCCAGGGCCAGCGGTGTAAGGTGAGGGCGATAGCCCCCTGGACCGGCGGCTGCGAGACAAACGGCGAGCAGAGTAATGCTTCGCGCTCGACAAGCATCTCCGGGGTGACGCTGCGCACGATATTGCGCGCCTGTACCCAGCCGGCGGCGCGCTGCTCGCGCTTCATGCCCCGCACCCCAACCGGGACGCGGACCAGGTCGTCAACGTCGCGCCTCACCACCACCGGCAGCGCGGCTCGCCACTGCTGAGCCACCCACGGCTCGGCAATGTCTTCCAGGGCGCTGGCGTGGTTTAACCAAACTAAATCGTGGGGACGCGGCGTTGCTGACATGGTTTACAGTCCTGAAGTCAAAGAGATAAACAGCGGTAGCGACAGGATACACAGAACCGAGCTCAACAGCAGCACGGCTTCAGCATCCGGAGACTGGACGCCGAAGCGGTTGCCGAAGACCACGCCGAAGAAGCCGGCGGCCAGGGCTATCATCAGGATCGCGGTAATGGCAATGGAACCGTGCAACCCAAGTAACATCACCAGACCCCAGGCAATAAACGGCTGCACCAGCAGTTTCACGATGGTTGATGTAGCGATCAGCGCATTGAGCTGCAGTTTACGCGCCGACAGGATCACCCCGGTGAGGAACAGCGCGGCGGCGGTGGCAGCCAGGCCCAGCGGTTTGATCGACGCCAGCAGCAGGTCCGGCATTTTAATGCCGATCGCGGAAAGCACCACCCCAAGCAGCGGGCCCCAGACGATCGGTTTTTTCACCGAACGCCACATCAGCACCGGCAGCATTGCCAGCGTAGAACCGCTGTTTTCACCCGCGGCGCGGGCTTTTTCACGCTCCAGAATCAGCAGGCAGAACGGGGTCATCAGTACCGAGCCGCAGGCGATAGAGACCGCCACCGACAGCGAGGTTGACGCGCCTTCACCCAGCACGCTGCCGAGGATCGGCAGACCTAGCGCGGCATAGTTTGGCAGGGCGACGGTGAGGGTCAGCACCGCGGCATCCTGCGGCGTGCGTTTGAACACGCTGGTGGCGAGGAAGTAGATCGCGGCATAGGTGATCCACATCGCGCCGGTCAACACCAGCACCAGCGGCGACTGGGCGACGATCCCGGCCCACGGCGTTTGTACCGTGGCGCTAAACAGCGTGGCGGGTAAGGCAAAATCCATTACAAAAATATTAAGCAGCGAGACGTTTTTGTTATCTACCATCCCGGCCTTACCGGCCCAGAAGCCCAGCAGCATGATAACGAAAATCGGGGCAAGAGCATGAATAATCACATAAGTCATAAATCACCTGTAAATAAGATAGAGTACTGGCGCGATTGTTATTTTTTCTAAAAGCCGTCCCTACCCGGCGCGGTTATTACGCGCTCCGGGGGACGGCTTCCGGCAGGTTTTCTTCTACTACTTACGTACGAACGTCTTACCAGCTGGCGCGCATGCGATCGCGAACCAGTTGCGAGCTGCGGCGGTTTTCCGCGCCCAGGCGGCACTTCAGTGAGGTATCGGTGCGCGCGTCAGCGATGGCGTCGCGCAGCGTGTTGCTGACCAACGACAGATCGTGGTCGTCAGGGGCATCCGGATTATTAATATCCAGCAGGGCGGAGAGCAGGCCGAGCGTCGCATAGTTGCTGACGTCGTAGGCCATTGGCGGAATGGTAGCCGCCAGTTTCTCCAGCGCCTCTACGGTACGCAGCGTAATGCGCGCCGCCGACGCTTTACCCATCGCGTGGACCAGCACGCCGCTATCGTTAAAGGCGATCAGGCGGTTGGCCTGGTAGCCGTGGGCCAGAAACGCCCCGGACATCGCTTTGCCGACGATCAGGCCAATTACCGGGTGGCCGGCCAAACGGGCTTTGGCGTAGGCGCCAGCCGCCCCGGCCAGCGCCTGGTGAATGCCGAAAGCTTCTTCGCGGCGGCCATAGGCCTGGCTTGGCACATCGATCACGGCGACGATCGGCCGTTTGACTGGCTGGTCGGCGTCGGCGGCAATGGTTTCATTAACCACTTTCGCCAGCGTCCAGCCTTCCAGCAGGCCGACTTCACCGCCGGCGGCGCGCGGGGAGTGGTTGTTAGCATCCGGGACCACGGCGATAAAACGCACGTTTTCGCCATTAATCTGGCCGTCTGCCACCTGGACGGAAGGGCACAGGCCGCTCATCAGCGGCGCGTCGGGCGCCAGTTTGTTCAGCCACAGCGCGGCGCGGTTTGGGAACTGACTCATTATTTATCCTCCCGGGCAAAAAGCTGTTTAATCTGCGCGGTATCCGCCTGCTGGCGGGTGTCGAACTGGCTCAAGCGACGCAGATAATCGTCATAGTTGTCGCTGCGGTGCTGTACCGGTACGCCTTTGGCGATCGCCTCATTCATTGCGGTTTTAACGGCGTTAACGCCATCGTTAACCAGCGCGTCGACCAGTCCGCTGGCGGCGCGAATTTCGCCGCCGGTCATGCTCCAGATAAACGGCCGGTTGCGGGAGTCGTACTCTTCAATGCCGGCTTCCTGCTCGATAACCTGCGGGCCGTTGAGGCCGAGACGGGCTTCACGAGTGACGATAAGGTAACTGCACAGCGCGGCGGCGATAGACATACCGCCAAAGCAGCCGACGGTGCCGGCGATGATGCCGACCACTGGGGTGTAGCGGCGCAGGTCGACAATCGCGGCGTGAATATCGGCGATGGCGGCCAGACCGAGGTTGGCCTCCTGCAGACGTACGCCGCCGGTTTCGAGGCACAGCACCGCCTGCGTCGGGATACCGTTGCGGTTATCTTCCGCCGCCAGCTCCAGCGCGGCGGCCATTTTGGCGCCGGACACTTCGCCCATACTGCCGCCCTGGAAGGTGCCCTCGATGGCAATCACCACCGCAGGCTGGCCGTTGATCGTGCCTTTGGCGACCACCATACCGTCATCGGATTGCGGGACAATGCCCTGGGCGCCGAGCCACGGCGACATAATACCGTCAAACGGATCCAGCAGTTCGCGGTAGCTGCCGTCGTCCAGCAGGGCGTGGGCGCGTTCGCGAGCGCGCAGTTCGATAAAGCTGCGATCGTTACGCATGAGCGGCCTCCTCAAAAACCTGTTCAATACGAATACGGGCGACGCCCGGCGTGGCGCCGAAGTCGTGGATAATCAACTGCCCGGCGGGCAGGCCGTTGATCAGGTTCAACCTGTCGAACAGCGCCTGCCAGCGCGCCTGGCTGTTATCCACTGAGGTGGTGATCTGTACGTTGAGCGTGGCGCTCTGTGCGGCGGTATAAAGTACTTCCATATCGCCTGAACCCACGACTCCTGCCAGCGCTCGGCCGCTCAGGGCGCGGCTGGCAGGAAATGACAATGTAATCTGTTCCATAACATCCTCTGAATGCGTTAGCCGGCAACTCTGTCGAGAAACAGGGTGGCGGCAAGGAGATCGGCGGCGCCTCCCGGCGAGGCGTTTTGCGCCAGCATGATTGCGTCCAGGCGGGCCAGGGCGGCGCGCCCGGCGAAACTGGCGCAACCGCCAGCCGCCAGCACCTCGCAAGCGCCTTGCTGCATGGCCTGCAGCCCGGCCATACCGGCGCGCGACAGCACGCAGGTATCGCTCAGCGAGGTCATGATGGCCATCAGCGCATCAAGCTGCGCCTGCGGCTCACTGGCGCCTCGCGCCCGGCTGTGCTGTAGTTGTGGCAGCGCCAGGCGGGTGATATGCGGGAAACCACACTGCGCTTCCTCGCGGGCGCCTGGCACCTGCCAGCGGCGGCTGGCGCGAAGCCCTTTACTAAAGCTTTTCGGCGCGAAGCCGTCGGGCAGGCGGGCGAGGGCGGCGGCGGCGTCGGCGATCGCCTGTGACTGACCCTCTCCACCCAACATCGCCACCGCGCTGACCAGCAGGCCTAGCGCCCAGATAGCGCCGCGGTGGGTGTTAACCCCACCCGTCGCCAGCATCATCTGCGCTTCGCCTTCGCGGCCAAGGCGGCCGACGGTTTCGCGCAGCGCGATGTCCGCCGGGCGACGCCAGCTTTGCTCGGCCAGCGCGTGAAAGGTCGGCTGCAGGCTGCGGGCGGAGCGCTCCATCAGCGCCAGATTCAGGTCCTGATGCGCGCCGTTGCCGCGGCTATCCACCAGACCCGGTTTCGGGCTCAGACGGGCTTCGTCAATCAGACAGGCGCTGGCGGTATGCGCCAGCCAGCTGACGCGGCTTTCTGCGTGCAGGGGGGAGAGATTTTTCATTACCAGCTCCGGAATTTTGCCGGTGGGTTGTACAGTCCGTCGGACCACTCCACCAGGTCGGCGACGCTGCCGGCGGCCAGCAGGGAGCGGGTGGCATCGCTGCGGCGAATCCCGAGATCTTCCGGGTAGACCACTTTGCCGCTCTGACGCAGCGCGGCGACGCGTTTGGCGTCCACACCAAGGCCGATATCGGTGATCCCGGCCACCGCGGCGACCATCGCCCGGCGCTCTTCAAGGCTCTCCGCACGGTACAGGTAGGCGATACCCTCTTCGGTCAGGACGTGGGTGACGTCATCACCATAAATCATTACCGGCGCCAGCGGCATGCCGGAGGTTTTCGCCACCTCAACTGCATCCAGCGTCTCAACGAAGGTTGGTTTCACGCCGGCCTGGAAGGTTTCGACCATCTGCACCACCAGCTTTTTCCCGCGCTGCATCGGGTCCGGCTCGGTGATCATATTGAGCCATGCCGGGGTGGCGTGGCGGCGACCGTGCGGGTCGTGGCCCATGTTCGGCGCGCCGCCGAAGCCGGAAAGACGGCCGCGGGTGACGGTCGAGGAGTTAGCCAGACCATCCACCTGCAGGGTTGAACCAATGAACATATCTACCGCGTACTGGCCCGCCAGCTGGCAGAAGGCGCGGTTAGAGCGCATCGAGCCATCCGGGCCGGTAAAGAAGATATCCGGGCGGGCGCGGATGTACTCTTCCATCCCCAGTTCGCCGCCGAAGCAGTGCACGCTCTCCACCCAGCCGCTCTCGATGGCCGGGATTAAGGTTGGATGCGGATTCAGGGTCCAGTGTTTACAGATTTTGCCTTTCAGGCCGAGCTGCTCGCCATAGGTCGGCAACAGCAACTCGATGGCGGCGGTATTAAAGCCGATACCGTGGTTAAGCGACTGCACCTGATGTTCCGCATAGATGCCCTTGATCGCCATCATCGCCATCAGTATGTGTTCTTGCTTAATCAGGCGCGGATCGCGGGTGAAGAGCGGTTCGATAAAGAACGGCTTGTCGGCAACCACCACGTAATCGATCCACGAGCCGGGAATATCGACGCGCGGCAGATCGCATTCGTCGTCCACCAGTTCGTTGACCTGGGCTATCACAATGCCGTCGTGGAAGGCGGCGGCTTCCACCAGCGCCGGGGTATCTTCGGTACTCGGTCCGGTATACAGGTTGCCTTTGCGGTCAGCTTTATAGCCGGCAATCAGCGCGACGTTTGGCGACAGATCGACGTACAGGCGCGAGTAGAGTTCGATATAGGTGTGGATGGCGCCGATTTCGAGCAGGCCATCTTCCAGTAGTTGCGAAATGCGCAGGCTCTGGGTGCCGGAGAAAGAGAAATCCAGCTTGCGGGCAATACCTTTTTCAAACAGGTCCAGATGCTCGCTGCGCCCGACGCTGGGCATAATCATATGCAGGTCGTGGATTTTTTGCGGATTAACTTCCGCCAGCATGCGCGAGAGGAAATCGGCCTGTTTCTGGTTGTTGCCTTCCAGCACAACCCGGTCGCCGGGGGCGAGCAGGTTTTCCAGTACGCTGACCAACTGGTCAGTCGGGATGACCTTACCTGGCATGTTCGCCTCGGCCAGCCGCCGCTGTTTTTCCGTTCGGCGACGGTTCCAGACCCGCCCCGTCGTTTGTTCGGCATTCATTAATAACCTCCTGATTCGACAAATCGTTTTGTTTGTCCTGGTGGAGATTAGTGTGCGACGCGAGGCTATGAGCATCAATTAAGCGCGGTGGCCGATCGTTAGCATCAGAGTAACGATTCCGCCGCAACGTTTGTGATGCGGATCAATAATACATAAGGCGTAGTGGTCTACGGAGAGAGTGTAGGGCAGGGAGCAGGCCGGCGAAGCGCCGGCCTGCGGAAGGACTACTGTTTACTGACATCGCTTAATAAGAAAGCGATACTCTGCCCGCCGCTGGTCTGCTCGAGGGCAATTTTGACGATAATCGTCAACGGCACCGAGAGCAGCATGCCAACCGGACCCAGCAACCATCCCCAGAAGATTAAGGACAGGAATACCACCAGCGTCGAGAGGCCCAGCCCGCGCCCCATGATACGAGGTTCGAGAATATTGCCGAATACCAGGTTGACGATCAGGTAGCCGGCCAGCACTACCAGCGCCTCGTACAGACCACCGAACACCAGCACCTGCAGGATCGGCGGAATGGCCGCCAGCACGGAACCGATATTGGGAATATAGTTAAGCGCGAAGGCCAGTAGCCCCCACATAAAGGCGAAGCGCACATCCAGCAGCACCAGCATGCCCCAGACCACCAGGCCGGTGATCAGGCTTATCGCAGTTTTCAGCACCAGATAATGCGATACGCTGTCGATGGCCCGCTGGATGGCGCCCATGCCTTCTACTGGTCTGGACATTAACTGCTGCAGCTTAGCGGGAAGCTGCGGCACCTCCAGCAGCATAAACACCACCGTCAGCAGCAGCAGAAAAATGGAGGACATGGCGTTCGACAGCTGAGTGAGCAGGCTGGTGACCAGGGTCATTACGGCGTTAGGGTCGATGTACTTATTGAGCTCGACCACCGAAACGGTGAATCCCATACGCTGCAGCCAGGGCGCGATGGTTTGCATCGGCTCATAGAGATAGTTGCGATACTGCGGCAGGGTGCGCGCCAGCTCGTTGAGCGAGGTCCCCAGCGAGGCCAGCAGCACAATGGCTAACATAACAATCAGGCCAATCAGTAGCGAGATCGCCAGCACGCGCGGCACCCGGCAGCGGACCAGGAGCTGGACCAGAGGATTGATGATCACCGCCAGAAAAAGCGCCAGGATAAACGGGACGATTATGTCCGCCGCAAAGCGAATGCCGGTAAGGATGATCACCAGCATGCCCAACATGATGACCATCTTTAATCCGTTAAGTGTAATAATGGGTTTAGCCATAGGATCCCGACCTCAAACTTCCTTGCCTATTAACAGGTTGCGTTACATTAGCATAATGACGCTTTTTTGCAGAACAAACGCATTGAAGAAAAACCGCGGCGTAAAGAATTGCAAAGTCTTTGAATTAAATGTAGCACTATGCTACAAATCTACCTGTGTTTAACTACTGAGGACAATTTTCATCCGCACCGGACGAGAAGCAACACCGCGGATAATTGTAATTTTATGGACAATCAGTTCAGGATGTATATTTTAAATCACCCCGCAGTATCCCTCACTTTTTCCCGTTTTGCCGGCGAACAGCACTGGCATTCGGCGCTATAGTCACCTTCTTTCTGCCTGAGCTGGCGCCAAGCGCACAGCGATATCTACGTCAGAAATTTTCCTGTTTACGTCTCGCGTAAACGGTAATGGATTATATTCTCAAGCAGGAGAAGGGATCATGTTTTATTGGATTTTATTAGCTTTAGCAATTATTGCTGAAATTACCGGCACCTTGTCTATGAAATGGGCAAGCGTGAGCGGCGGGCACACCGGCTTTATTTTAATGCTGGCCATGATTGCCCTGTCATATATTTTTCTTGCCTTTGCGGTTAAAAAGATTGCCCTCGGTGTGGCCTATGCGTTGTGGGAAGGGATCGGTATTTTACTGATTACCCTGTTCAGCGTGCTGCTGTTTGATGAGAGTCTGTCCCTGCTGAAAATAGCCGGCTTGACCACCTTGGTGATAGGGATCGTCTTAATTAAGTCCGGCACCCAGAAAAAAGCGTCTTCCAAGCAGGAGGTGGCCCATGCAGCAGTTTGAGTGGATCCACGCCGCCTGGCTGGCAATCGCCATTGTGCTGGAAATTATTGCCAACGTCTTTTTGAAGTTTTCCGACGGCTTCCGCCGCAAGATCTACGGCATTCTGTCCCTGGCGGCAGTATTGGGCGCGTTCAGCGCCCTGTCGCAGGCGGTTAAAGGGATCGATCTCTCGGTTGCCTATGCGCTGTGGGGCGGCTTCGGTATCGCGGCGACCATCGCCGCCGGCTGGGTGCTGTTTGGTCAGCGTCTGAATAACAAAGGCTGGGCGGGGGTTATCCTGCTGGTAGCCGGCATGGTGTTAATTAAACTCGCCTGACGTCTCGCCGCCCGCCAAACC
>NZ_GL882864.1:10967-11061 GCF_000195655.1 Klebsiella sp. MS 92-3 | reverse complement strand
CGGGGGGGCAAACGGAAGCTTCCTTCACGCCTTGCCCCGCTGTAATTGTGTCAGGTGACGCTGAGGGCTGCGCAGGTTCACTGCTTTTGGCTGG
>NZ_GL882864.1:780-10776 GCF_000195655.1 Klebsiella sp. MS 92-3 | reverse complement strand
ATATTCTCCCCCGGCCTCGGTCCATTACTCACCGGCAAGCGCCTCCAGCTTATCGCGAAAGCCAGTCACCGCAATGGCGCGATTGTCCGCCCGCCAGCGATCCTGCGGGCCGGGGGCCGAACTCTGCACGGCGATCACCTGCCAGCCGTCCTCCGTTTTCAGCAGCAGCGGCGAGCCGCTGTCGCCAGGCAGGGTGTCGCACTGATGCGACAGTACGCTGGTTTGCGCCCACCCTGTCACGATGCAATCCTGGTGGCTGTAAAGATTATCGAGATGATCTTCAGGATAGCCAGACTGGGTAACTTTACGGTCCGCCGCCTTCAGCGCGGCGGTGAGATCGGCCTTGCTGCCCGGAAAGAGCGGGATCGGCGTAATGCCAGACGGAGCATAGCGCAGCACGATCAGACCAAAATCGGACGGCGCCGCAGCGGAAGGGACAATCCAGCCGTCGCCATCGGCTTTCAGGCGTCTGCCTAAGCTGGGATCGACTCGCCCGTCAATGCCGTGGATCTCATAGACCCAGTTGCCCTTGCGGGAAATAAAGCGCAGGGCGACCGCTTTGTCCGGCTTGCCGCGCGGGGGCGTTAACAGACAGTGGCCCGCGGTCAGCGCCAGATGCGGAGAGATGAGCGTCGCCGTACACAGATTGCCGCTGGCGGTTTCCAGCTGGCCAATCGCGTCCCACGGACTCTCCTCGGGGCGGTTCACCGCTTTGCGGTCATCGTGACCGAAAAACAACGTCTTAATATCTTTGGCGCTCAGTCCGCTATCATCGGCATGTGCGTCCAGAGGTAACAGATAAAATGAACACAGTAATAACAGAACGTCTCTACGCATATCACTCTCTGGGGAGGCTATGATGTCTATTGACAGTAGCAGGAGATTTAAGTTTTTGAAAGTAAACAATAATTCTAAACAGGCCAAACCGTATACCACATCAGCGCGCGGTGGGGTCTGGCGCTGGTAAAACCTCCTGATTTCAAGCGGTTAATACCAGTGTTCTGCTTGTGCTATTTCCGCAGAAAGTGGCGTCTTGCGCAACAAAATTCATGTATCAGAACGTACTGAATTCGGTTAATAATGCAGCAATTCATCCGTGGGATTATTCCTGGTTTGTCAGCATAATGCCCAAAAATAATACTTTTACCCACCAGATCTTCACCGGAATTCGCACTTCTTTACGCCTCTCGTAATTATTTTCAATGCGAAACATTTTCTCACCGAAAACGTTGTTACCGTCGCCCTGCCGTTGAGTAAATAGAGAGGTAGTACCGGCGATGATAGCCTGAACTCTATTTCCCCTGCGTTCGGAGGGCTTATGTCTAAAAAAGGTATTCGCGCACTGGTTTATGTTTCCCTGGTCTCAGTCGCTATCTGGGGCGCGACCGGCTATCTGGTGATGGAAGCCGTGCGTGCATTGTGATGGGCGCGCCACCCGGCAAGGGCCAGGCGTGCGACATATTACGACTAACATGTCTGGCGTCTTCTGGCGCCGGACATTTTTTTGCGCCGCAGAGAGTCACAGGATAATGGGAAGCGGGGAGCGGGTCAGCGATAGCCGCACGGTATTCATTTTAATGAAAAGCTGGTAGAAGCAGCAAAATGCGAACGCGGGATAAATAATTAAGAGAGGAAAAAACGGGTTGCAACCACTGCGCATATAATTAGCAGGATCAGGATGAGCTCAAAACGATAGCGCCGCAGCATAGTGCTCTCCAGAAAAAACGGCGCTGAAACAGCGCCGATTATTAAGAAGGTTGGTTCACCGGGAGGAATTATGCTGCCGGCTGTGCAGTCGGTTTAGCGGCCTGGTGTTTAGTGGTTTTGTGGTGTTTTTTCGCTGCCTGCGCTTTCTGGGCTGCCGGTTTAGCCGCAGCTTTGTGATGCTTTTTCGCCGCCTGAGCTTTCTGCGGAGCAGCTGGTTTAGCTGCTACTTTTTTGTGTTTTTTAGCGGCCTGGGCTTTCTGAGCAGCGGCTGGTTTAGCTTCTGCTTTTTTGTGTTTTTTGGCAGCCTGAGCTTTCTGCTCTGCAGCCGGTTTTGCCGCGGCTTTGTGGTGTTTTTTGTGATGGGTGGTCTTGGCAGCCGTGCTGTGGGTGGCAGCCGGTGCCTGAGTGGTGCTTACTGCGTCAGCAGCGAAAGCGGCGGAAGAGAGACCCATAGCAGCGGCAACGACCAGAGCTAATACTTTTTTCATTCTGATATCCTCGAAAAGTTTTCTTAATTTCAACCCCACTGCGGGGCCGGTGAAATCACTATATGCTTGTCTTTTCGAGCTTTCCGTGAGTGTTTGGTATCGGCGTGTAACCGAATGTACAAGGCAGGAACGACAGGACGCGCCGGGTAGCCCGGCGCGTATGATTAAAGGTAGCGAGTGGTCAGGTGCTCGCGGAAGTAGCGGCTATTAAGATCCTCACCGGTGGCCTGCTGAATCAACTGCGAGGTGGTGAAGCGGCTGCCATGCTGCCAGATATTCTGCCGCAGCCAGTCGAACAGGGCGCTGAAATCGCCTTCCTCAATATCGCGATCTAATGTCGGCAGCGCGCGGCGGGCCGCGGCCATCAACTGCGCGGCATACATCGCGCCCAGGGTATAGGAAGGGAAATAGCCGAATCCGCCGTCGGTCCAGTGAATATCCTGCATGCAACCATCCCGATAGTTGCCGGTGGTCGACAGCCCCAGCCAGTGCTGCATTTTCTCGTCCCACAGCGACGGGATATCATCTACCTCAATCTCGCCGTCGATCAGCGCACGTTCAATTTCATAACGCAGGATGACATGCGCCGGGTAGCTCACCTCATCGGCATCGACGCGAATAAAGCCGGGTTTCACCTGCTGATTCCAGGCGACAAAGTTGTCCTGGCTAAAGGCCGGCCGATCGCCAAACCGCTCGCGCACCGCCGGTAACAGGCGATTAAGAAAACGCTCGCTGCGTCCCAGCTGCATTTCAAAAAACAGGCTCTGCGACTCGTGGATAGCGGTGGAGCGGGCGAGTCCTACGGGCTGGTCGACCCACGGGCGAGGCAGATTCTGCTCGTAGCGGGCGTGGCCGGTTTCGTGGATCACGCCGAACAGAGCGCTGAGCAGGTCGTTTTCGTTGTAGCGGGTGGTGATGCGCACATCCTGGGGTACGCCGCCGCAGAACGGGTGGGCGCTGATGTCGAGGCGCCCGCCGTCGAAGTCAAAGCCAAGGATACGCATCGCCTGCAGGCCCAGCTCCCGTTGTTCAGCAATGGGGAAAGGCCCCTGCGGGGCGATTAGCGTCTGCTTCGCCTGCTTCTCCACCGCCTGGCTAAGCAGGGAAGGTAGCCACGATTTGAGATCGGCGAACAGGCTGTCCAGCCGCGCGCTGGTCATATCCGGTTCGAAAATATCCAGCAGCGCGTCGTAGCGTGAGCCGCCCCTGGCATCGGCGCGGATCTGCGCTTCCTGACGGCTCAGTCTGACCACCTCGCGTAGGTTGTCGGCAAAGCCCGTCCAGTCATTGGCGGGACGCTGGCTGCGCCAGGCATGCTCGCAGCGGCTGCCGGCCAGCGATTTTGCTTCCACCAGGCTCTCCGGCAGCAGCGCCGCCTGATCGTACTGACGCTGCATTTCCCGCAGGTTGGCCTGTTCAACATCATTAAGATCCTGCTGGCGGGCTTCCTGTAACCATTGTCCCACTTTTTTATCGGTCAGGATCTGATGCTGCAGCACGCCGAGCTCGGCCAGTGCTTCGCTGCGGGCGACGCTCCCGCCCGGGGGCATCATCGCGAACATATCCCAGCCGGCGATGGCGGCGAGATGCGAAAAGCGCGACAGGCGCTGAAAGGTACGGGTAAGCTGCTGATAAGGCGTATTTTCAGTCATAGTGGCGTTCGGTCCGTGACAGGTGAATAAAGAGATTATCGCTTTGCCTCTACACTATCCTGATACGCCCGGCGGGTCGAGCGTTGCGCACAGGGGAAGGGAAAGACACATGGCGGGAGAATAAGCTCACCTCTGTGATCGGTGTGACAGAAAACGGTAACATAACGGTACTAAACTGTGATCGATTACACAGGTCTGGAGGTTCGGGGGTGGTTTATGAATCCGTTCACCTGGCTGTTTATTGCAGTGCTGTCCGTTGATGCCGTCAGAGAGCTGATGGGCTTGTCTTCCATAATGGGCATGTGGTGAAACGTGGCCCGCAGGCCACGTCACACGCGACTATTTCAGTCGCTGATGTAAGCAGGTGCCGGTCAACAGCGCGGCAAGGAGCAGCAGCGCGATAAACCCACCGACGCCGTTCCAGCCGTAGTGATGCCAGAATACCCCGCCTAACGTCCCGGCAAGACTTGAACCCAAATAATAGCTGAACAAATACAGCGATGATGCCTGACCGCGGGCGCGGCGGGCGCGTGGGCCAATCCAGCTGCTGGCGACGGAATGCGCGGCGAAGAAGCCAGCGGAAAACAGCAGCATGCCGATGAAAATAAGCCACAGGGAAGAAAAGAGCGTCAGCAGCAGGCCGCAGAGCATCACCGCTGTAAAGCCAAGCATCACCGGCCCGCGGCCAAAGCGTACGGTCATGGCCCCTGCCTTCGGTGAACTCCAGGTCCCGGTGAGATAAGCTACCGACAGCAGGCCTACCACCGCCTGGCTTAACGACCACGGCGACATCATCAGCCGGTAGCCAATATAGTTAAACAGGGTGACAAAAGCGCCCATCAGCAGAAAACCTTCGACGAACAGCAGCGGCAGGCCACGGTCGCGCCAGTGCAGACGGAAGTTAATCAGCAGCGTTTTCGGTCGCAGCGAGGTCGGGCGGAAATGGCGCGACTCGGGCAGGATACGCCAGAACATAATCGCCGCGGCCAGCGCAAAGCCGCTGATCGCCGCCAGTGCCACGCGCCAGCCGAAGAAATCGGTAAAGACCCCGGTCAGCAAGCGGCCGCTCATGCCGCCGATGGAGTTGCCGCTGATATAGAGTCCCATCGAAAAGGCGACGAAACTGGGGTGGATCTCCTCGCTCAGATAGGTCATGCCGACCGCCGCTACGCCGCTCAGCGACAGGCCGATGAGCGCGCGCATAATCAGGATGCCGTGCCAGCTGGTCATCATAGTCGACAACAGTGAACAGCAGGCGGCCAGCAGCAGGGCGGTGACCATCACCGGCTTGCGGCCTATTGCGTCCGACAGCGGGCCGGTAAACAGCAGGCCCACCGCCAACATCGCCGTGGAAATTGAAAGCGAAATACTGCTGCTGGCCGGCGACACGCCAAACTCGTTCGACAGCACCGGCAGGATCGGCTGCACACAGTAGAGCAGGGCAAAAGTGGCCAGACCGGCGGAGAAAAGCGCGAGAGTGACGCGCATAAACTGCGGGGTGCCACGCTTAATAAACGGATCCGGGCGGGATGCACCAGCGACGCTGACCTCGCCCGCCGGCACGGTGTCAACGGTTGTTGTACGACTCACAGAGAATTCCTTGCGTAGAAGTTGCTGCTTACCAACAGAGTGTTGTGACCATTCAGCTCACATTTTTAGGGTATGAAAATGTAAATATTCTGTCTAATATATTAATAATCTCAAATAAGACGTTTTAAATATGAATATCGAGTTGCGTCATTTGCGCTACTTTGTCGCCGTCGCTGAGGAGCTACATTTTGGCCGCGCCGCGGCGCGACTAAACATCTCTCAACCACCGCTAAGCCAGCAGATTCAGATCCTTGAGCAGCAGACCGGCGCTCGCCTGTTTGCCCGTACCAACCGCAGCGTCAGCCTGACGGCGGCCGGAAAGCAGTTTCTCGCCGATAGCCGACAAATCCTCGCCCAGGTGGATGAGGCGGCTGCTCGCGCCGCCCGTCTACACCATGGCGAAACGGGTGAGCTGCGCATCGGCTTTACCTCCTCGGCCCCTTTTATTAAGGCCGTCTCCGATACGCTATCGATGTTTCGCCAACGCCTTCCGGATGTGCATATTCTCACCCGCGAGACTAACACCCGCGAACAGATAGTGCCCCTGAGCGAGGGGGCTCTGGATTTGGGGCTGCTGCGCAATACTCAACTGCCGGACACCCTGGCGTGGGAGCGGGTTCTGCGCGAGCCGCTGTTGGCGATGGTCCCGGCGAATCACCCCCTGGCCCGCCAGCCCTCGGTCAGCCTGGCGGCGCTGGCGCGCGAGCCCTTCGTCTTTTTCGACCCGCACGTCGGCACTGGCCTGTATGACGACATCCTCGGCTTGCTGCGCCGCTACGGCCACACGCCGAAGATTGCCCAGGAGGTGGGGGAGGCAATGACGATTATTGGTCTGGTGGCCGCCGGCCTGGGGGTATCGATCCTCCCGGCCTCCTTTCAGCGCGTCCAGCTCAGTGAAATGCGCTGGCTGCCGATCGACGAACAGGATGCGGTATCGGAGATGTGGCTGGTGTGGTCTAAACACCATGAGCAAGGGGCACTGGCAAAACGCTTTCGTGAGGCGCTGCTCTCCTGGAAAAGCGAGCATAATTGAGGCGAAAAGGGGCTGGAAATGTGCGGTAAATCACAAGGCTAAGTAAAAATTTGACGTTCACCGTCGAAGTGCTTCACCATAGCCGAAAGTTTATTTCGAAGCGCGAAAATAAGGGAGTCAATGGTGGTAGCGGATAGTCAACCAGGCCATATCGATCAAATAAAGCAGACCAATGCGGGCGCCGTGTATCGCCTGATTGATCAGCTCGGCCCGGTATCGCGTATCGACCTTTCCCGATTTGCGCAACTGGCGCCGGCCAGCATCACCAAAATCGTCCGCGAAATGCTGGAAGCGCATCTGGTTCAGGAGACCGAGATCCAGGAGCCCGGCAGCCGCGGCCGCCCGGCGGTGGGGCTGATGGTGGAGACCGAGGCATGGCACTATCTGGCGGTGCGCATCAGCCGCGGTGAGATCCATCTTTCGCTGCGTGATTTAAGCAGTCAGCTGGTGGTGGAGGATCAGCTGGAGCTGGCGCTTACCGACAGCACGCCGTTTCTGACGCGCGTTATCGACCATATTGATCGCTTCTTTATTCGCCATCAAAAGAAGCTGGAACGCCTTACCTCCATCGCCATGACGATGCCCGGTATTATCGATACCGAAAATGGCATTATTCATCGCATGCCGTTTTATGAGGATGTTAAAGATGTCCCGCTCGGCGAAGCGCTGGCCAATCATACCGGGGTGCCAGTCTATATTCAGCATGACATCAGCGCCTGGACTATGGCGGAATCTTTGTTTGGCGCCTCGCGCGGCGCCCGGGACGTCATTCAGGTGGTCATCGATCATAACGTCGGCGCCGGGGTGATCACCGATGGGCGCCTGCTGCACGCCGGCAGCAGCAGCCTGGTGGAGATTGGCCATACCCAGGTCGATCCCTACGGCAAACGCTGTTACTGCGGCAACCATGGTTGCCTGGAGACAATTGCCAGCGTAGAAAGCGTGCTGGAGCTGGCGCAGATGCGCATGGCGCAGTCGATGAGCTCGCTGCTGCACCAGCGTCCGCTGAGCGTGGAGTGGCTTTGTCAGGCGGCGCTGCAGGGCGATTTGTTAGCCCGGGACATCATCAGCGGCGTGGGTAATCACGTTGGGCGGATTCTGGCGATCATGGTCAATCTGTTTAATCCGCAGAAAATTCTGATTGGCTCGCCGTTCAATCTGGCGGCAGAAATTCTTTTTCCGGCAATTTCCAGCTGTATTCGGCAACAATCTCTCCCAGCCTATAGCCGGCATATTACCGTTGAAAGTACTCAGTTCTCCAACCGCGGAACGATGGCTGGCGCGGCGCTGGTCAAAGATGCGCTCTATAACGGATCCTTACTCATACGACTGTTACAGGGTTAACATTTTTTCATAGTCACACCAAAAATTGCGCTATCTCAAGCTGACCTCAGACGGCTTCACGTAGACTTTGCCCACCGTTGATTATTTCTCTCCCGTATATTTCATCGACAAAACTGTGGGGTTAGTGATGTTTAAGCGTTTCTTTATTACAGGTACAGACACCTCTGTCGGGAAGACAGTGGTTTCCCGTGCGCTGTTGCAGGCACTTGCTGCCAGAGGCAAAAGCGTGGCCGGGTATAAGCCTGTGGCGAAGGGCAGCAAAGAGACGCCGGACGGTTTACGTAACAAAGATGCGCTGGTGTTGCAGAGCGTCTCCACGCTGGCGTTACCTTATGAGGCTGTCAACCCCATCGCCTTAAGCGAAGACGAGAGCAGCGTGGCGCATAGCTGCCCGATCAACTACGGTCTGCTGTCCGATGGTTTGCAGCGTCTGGCCGCGCAGGTCGAACACGTGGTGGTTGAAGGCACCGGCGGCTGGCGCAGCCTGATGAACGACCTGCGGCCGCTCTCCGAGTGGGTGGTTCAGGAGCAGCTCCCAGTGCTGATGGTGGTGGGGATCCAGGAGGGGTGCATCAACCATGCGCTACTGACAGCCCAGGCGATCGCCAATGACGGTTTACCGCTGATTGGCTGGGTGGCCAATCGGATCAACCCCGGTCTGGCGCACTACGCCGAAATCATCGATGTCCTCAGCAAAAAGCTGCCGGCGCCGCTGATCGGCGAGCTGCCTTATCTACCGCGCGCCGAACAGCGTGAGCTGAGCCGCTACGTCGACTTAGACATGCTCGGCAACGTGATGGCGATAGATCGAATCCCGGCGTAACGTCCGTGACAGCACAGACGACACGACGCAGGTTATCAGCAGACCGGGCAGCAGCGTATACTGCCCGGTCATCTCGCAAATCATCAGGGTTGACATGATCGGCGCATGGGTCGTGGCGGCCAGAAACGCCGCCATGCCGGTCAGACCCATCATGATGGCCATTTCTTCACTTCCCGGTAGCCACAGCCTGCTGAAGCAGGCAAACAGCATGCCCATCGCCAGGCCGACAAACAGCGTCGGGGTAAAGACCCCGCCAGGCGCGCCGGAGCCGCTGCTGGCCAGCACCGCCAGCAGTTTGCAGATAAATACGCCCACCAGCAGCGCACCGGACGGCGGCAGCAGCAAATAGCTTTGCACTACGCTGTAGCCGTTGCCCCATACTGCCGGGGTGATGAGCGATAAGCCGCCGACAATCAGCCCGCCCAGCGCCAGCTGCCACGGCGGCGCCAGCTTTAGTTTAACGAACCCGCGGTGGCTGTAGTCCATCAGCCAGATAAACAGCGGCCCGCACAGCCCGGCCAGCAGGCCAGTCGCCAGCATTAAGCCATAGTGCAGGGCGCTGAGGTTCTGCTGTAACACGACGTGATACAGCGGCGCGGCGCCGCCATTAAGAAACTGCGTCAACAGCAGGGCGATCACCGCCGAGATCACCACCGGCCCAAGCGAGGCCAGCATCAGCGTGCCAAAGAGAATTTCAGCAATAAACAGGCTGCCGGCCAGCGGGGCATGATAGGCGCTGGCCATCCCGGCAGCCGCGCCGCAGGCGACCCATAGCTTCCATTCACTCTGCGGCGTGAAGCGACGGGCAAACAGCGAGGCCGCCAGCGCGGCCAGCAGGATCATGGCGCCTTCCCGGCCAATCGCGCTGCCGGTCACCACGACCAGCAATGACGCCAGCGATTTCACCAGGCTTGCCGGCGTATCGAAACAGCCGTCGCCGGTCTCCAGGGCTTCCATATAATCGGTGGCGGCATGCGGACGCGCGACGCTGCGTCGTTGCCAGAGCCAGAGTAAGGTTCCCGCCGTCAGGCCGCCCAGCGCGGGGGTAACCAGCCGACGCCACGCCGGCAGCGACTGTGCGGCGTTGACCAGGCTCCCACTGTCATTACTGAGCAACAGCGTTTCCAGCACCACCATAGCGTGGCGAAACAGCGCCACCGCCAGGGCGGCGAGAAGGCCAATCAGGGTGGCGATCAGCAGGCGGCGAAACATCACCTGCACATCAGGATAGGGATGAAGACGATGCATTAGTCACGGCGAGGTTCGGAAAACATTGGCTTATTGTGATAGGGAATAACCTTAGATGCAAAAGCGATAAGTGCGGGTGAAATGCTGGGAAGCGGCAAAATAAAACCCCCC
>NZ_GL882864.1:0-652 GCF_000195655.1 Klebsiella sp. MS 92-3 | reverse complement strand
GGATATCGGCGCGGCGAAGGGTTAACGATAGAGCGGTTTTTGCGCCACGGCGATCGGCAAATTCTCCTGCCACTGCGCCAGAGTCGCCTGCGCCAGCTGACCCAGCGCCTGATAGAAGGGGTGGGCGGCATGGTCGACAAAGACGCTCAGGAAACGCCCGGACCACGGCAGCAGGTGCCAGGCCAGCAGCTGAGCGAACAACGCATCCTGCTCCGTTTCGCACAACCATGCCGCCAGGAGTAGCACGGTGCCGAAATGATCTTCCGGTTCGTTGCCATCGGCCTCCAGCGCGATACCGTTCTCGCGCATCCACTGGCGCAGAGCCAGCGTGGAATCGCCAAACAGCACAGACTCTTTATCCAGCCAGACAGAGCCCCAGGGCGGCGCCGGCAGGGCCCATGGCCCGATAAACAGGCGCTGCCAGGCTTCCGGCAACGTTTCTTCAGCCGATGCGGCAAACCCTGACGCCAGCGGGGCTGCGACCGGGAAGGGCCACTGCTGCTGCCAGCTCCCGTCCTGGAAGGCGGCGACCAGCGGCGCAATTTCCGCACTATTCGGCGCATAAGAGAACAGCGCGCCCAGGGTGCGGGCGCTTAACGCGACGGCGTCGCGATTTGGGATCGGCATCATCACTTATTCCTTTCTGCCGCGC
>NZ_GL882863.1:20004-20137 GCF_000195655.1 Klebsiella sp. MS 92-3 | reverse complement strand
TGTACGGGCTTTTTTTTCGCATGTGGCACCGCAGACATCCCCGGGATCGGCAGCAATGCCTCTCCCGGGCTACCAGACCGTACCCGCCAGGTAGCCCGGCTAAGCGCAGCGCCGCCGGGAGGATGCCCAAAAA
>NZ_GL882863.1:9465-19913 GCF_000195655.1 Klebsiella sp. MS 92-3 | reverse complement strand
CCAAAAAACAACAAAGCCCGGGCTAGCCCGGGCCTTGCTCACAGTATGACGATTAATAATAGGCTTTCAGCGTCCGCTGGCAGAGGGCCGAGCGCACGCAGTCATCGGTGGTGAAACGCACGATGCCGATCATCTCGTCTTCCTCAAAACGCGCCAGCGCATCGCTCAGGCCAGATCTCACGCCAGAGGGCAAGTCGCACTGGGTGATATCGCCATTGACGATGACCGTCACGTTCTCCCCGAGGC
Source organism: Klebsiella sp. MS 92-3 (assembly GCF_000195655.1). Taxonomy (NCBI): domain Bacteria; kingdom Pseudomonadati; phylum Pseudomonadota; class Gammaproteobacteria; order Enterobacterales; family Enterobacteriaceae; genus Klebsiella; species Klebsiella sp. MS 92-3. Next base: position 19,667 of record NZ_GL882863.1, on the reverse strand, counting down.
GGGTTAAAAACATCTTCATTTGCGCTGCGGTCACGTTCTGGGCCTCGTCCAGAATCACCACCGCATTTTCAAAGGTACGTCCGCGCATATAGGCGAACGGCGCGATTTCCACCTTGCCGATTTCCGGACGCAGGCAGTACTGCATAAAGGAAGCCCCCAGCCTTTTCACCAGCACATCGTAAACCGGTCGGAAATAGGGAGCGAACTTCTCGGCGATATCTCCCGGTAAGAAGCCGAGATCTTCGTCGGCCTGCAGAACGGGACGGGTAACAATAATTCTGTCCACATCCTTATGGATCAGGGCTTCAGCTGCCTTCGCCGCACTGATCCAGGTCTTGCCGCATCCAGCTTCGCCGGTAGCGAAAATCAGCTGCTTATTGTCGATGGCATTCAAATAATGCGCCTGAGCCTCATTGCGCGCCTCAATTGGGGAAGTATCACGGCTGTCCCGCGCCATGCCAATTGCTTCTACGCCACTCATTTGCACAAGCGATGTGACCGATTCTTCTTCACGCTGCTTATGGCTGCGTGAATCCCGTCTCAGCACACGTTTTGCTTCACGACGAGCTTTGATCACTGCTTTTTGTCTTCCCATGGATAGCACCTTGCGTTGTTGGTTTACATCACACGCGTCAACATCGACACGACTATGCGCACGAACGATTGAGGTTTGGCTTCCTTGTAAGCCATTGCTTGCCGGTAGAACTGACAACGAGTCGCGGCTACGCGCACCGCGTACCCTGCCAAGGTTGTAATAATGCGAAGCGGAGAGAGAAAGAGTAAGAAAATCGCTGCCGGAAGCGGGGCTTCCGTGCTGAAGAGTACGGTCTGAGGTTTTACGTTGTCCGGTACGGGACCTTACCATTCGCGATCTCCATAGTGAAACGTCACACTGCCGGGAACTACCGCGTATGTAATAAGTACATCAAAAAAGATTCTTAATGCAACTTATTTTTCACAATGACGCAACAAATAGTTCTTAAGCAAGTGTAGGAGACTATCGGTCATTTGTATTACAGAAATATAACACATGGCAGGAAATATAAGAAAAATGAGAAAAACAGCAGAAAACGCCCTACCCTTACGGGCAGGGTCGGTATCAGGCCTGCAGCAGCGACTCTCCCAGATAGTGTTTATCATCCACTACGCCGGGTAAAACAAAGAAGTAGCCCCCGCCGATCGGTTTGACATACTCCTCCAGCGCCTCGCCGTTAAGTCGTTTCTGCACCGTCAGAAAACCCTTTTCCAGATCGTGCTGATAGCAAACGAATAACAGCCCCATATCCAGTTGTCCGGCGTTAGTAACCCCCAGCGAATAGCTGTAGCCGCGGCGCATCATCAGGCTGGACTGGGTTTCCGGCGTGCGGGGATTGGCCAGACGAATATGGCTATCCAGCGCAATGACTTCGCCGTTAGGATCTTTACTGTAATCCGGGGTATCGTGTTCGTTTTTCATCCCCAGCGGCGCACCGGTGTGCTTGTCGCGACCAAAGATCGTCTGCTGCTCCTTGAGCGGCGTCCGATCCCAGAACTCCACGTGAAACTGGATAATTCGCGCCGCCTGATAGCTGCCGCCCACGGTCCAGGTCGGCTCGTCCTGATCGGCTGTCACCCACACTACCTTATCCATCAACGCGCTGTCGTGGCTCGCCGGGTTAGCGGTGCCGTCCTTAAACCCCAACAGGTTGATGGGGGTCTCTTTGCCTTTGCTGCGCGCCGCGCTGTCGGAGATAAACCCTTCCCGCTTCCAGCGCACGCTCAGCAGATCCGGCGTATGTTTGATGACATCACGCAGGGCGTGGATCACCGTATCCTGAGTATTGGCGCAGATCTGCAGCAGCAGGTCGCCATGGCACAGCGCGGCATCCAGCGAATCGTTGGGGAAGCGGGTCATCGGCTGCAGCTTTTTCGGTGCTTTATCCGCCAGGCCAAAGCGCTCATCAAATAGCGAATGGCCGACCGAGACGGTGATGGTCAGGTTATCTGGCGCAATCCACGGCCCCAGGATGCCGGAATCCATCGGCGGCAGCCGCGGATTCGGCGTGTCCGGCGCCGGGCCGCCCTGGGTTAAAAAGACGATACGCTGGGTCAGCTGTCGAAACAGCCGCTCGAGGTCGGCTTTATCAGCCGCCAGCACATCGAAGGCCACCAGCATCATCGAAGCCTGCTGCGGCGTCAGAATGCCCGCCTGATGCCGGCCATAGAATGGCTGCTTTTCCTGGCGCGCGTCGGGTGTGAGCGTCCCCGGGGAACTTTCCGCTTTTGCCGCATGCGCTACCGGGCAGCCGCCGGTGATGGCCAGCGCGCCGCCAAGCGCGCCGATCCCTTTCAGTAAGCGACGACGTGACGGCTCGTTCACGTCGTGGGGTTTCTGCTGTGCCATCGACTTAGTCCAGCCCCAGGATCCCGCGCAGCTGAGCCAGATCTTCCGCCAGGGTGGTGATCGGCCCTTTCAGCGCATTACGGTCGGCGGTGGTCAGCTTATCGTAGGTCTCGAAACCGTCTTTGGTGCGATATTTGCTGAGGATGCTGTCCACTTTCTTAAAGTTGGCGTCCACTTTCGCCAGCAGCGCGCTGTTCTCTTTTTGCAGCTGCGGGCGCAGCAGGTCGACAATTTTCTGCGCGCCGTCAATGTTGGCCTGGAAGTCCCACAGATCGGTATGGCTGTAGCGATCTTCTTCACCGCTGATCTTGCTGGCCGCGACTTCCTCAATTAATCCTGCCGCGCCGCCCACGACTTTTGACGGCGGGAACGCCAGCTCGCTGATACGCTTTTGCAGCTCCAGCACATCGCTGTTCAGCTGATCGGCATATTTTTCCATCCCCTTGACGCTGTTATCGCCAAACAGCGCTTTTTCCAGACGGTGGAAACCGGTAAATTTCGGATCTTCCGCTTTTTTCTCGAAGTCGTCTTCGCGGGCGTCGATGCTGCCGTCAAGGTCAGAGAACAGCTCGGCAATGGGCTCGATGCGCTCGTAATGCTGACGCGTCGGGGCGTACAGCGCTTTCGCTTTTTCGATATCGCCGGCTTTCACCGCGTCGGTAAAGGCTTTGGTGCCGCTAACCAGCTGCGCGGTTTCCGCCGTCACATAGGCTTTATAGGCGGTGATCGCGTCGCCGAGGCTCAGCACCGCATCCGCTTTCGCCGCGTCTTTGGTGGCGGCGCCGGTGACGATCAGTTTGCCTTTCGGGTTGGTGAGCAGGCCACAGGTCATGTCATATTCGCCCGGCTGCAGGTTCGCGGTGAGCTTCTGAGTAAAGCCCGGCGCGATGTTTTCGCGCTCTTCCACCACCATCACCCCTTTCAGAATCTCCCACTCCAGCGCTTTCTGGCTGTGGTTCTGAATAATAAACTGGGTTTTACCCGCGTTAACGGTCACCTGCATCGGCTCGCACTGCTTGTCGTTGACGGTGACTTTGACCTGCGGGATATCCGCAGCCTGTGCACCGAATGCAGAGCTGAGCAGCGCGGCCACGGTCACCCGCAGCGCATTACGGCGAAAATGAATCATCATGATCATCCCTTTCGGTAAGTAGAGTGTCGCTTATAAGCTCGCAGCGCCCGATCAGGCAGCCCGCGAGGCAGTGGTATTATTCCGCGGCGGCAGGGCAAACAGCACCAGCGCCGGGATCAGATAAAGCAGATAGACAGCCACTTCGCTGACGCTCGGCGTCTCCTGATAACCGAAGATCCCTTCCAGCAGCGTGCCGAACAGCGTATGCGTCGACAGCACGTTGCTCAGATCGAAGGCGGTATCCTGGAACAGGTTCCACAGGCCCGCCTCGTGGAAGGCGCGGATCGCCCCCGCGGCCAGGCCAGCAGCCACCAGCAGAATAAACAGGCTGGTCCATTTGAAGAACACGCCAAGGTTAAGGCGGATACCGCCCCAGTAGATCAGGAAGCCCAGCACGATAGCGGTGGCCAGACCCAGCAGCGCCCCCAGCGGCGGCCAGATACCGACATCCTGCTGGAATGCCGCCAGCAGAAAGAAGACCGACTCCAGCCCCTCACGGGCGACCGCGAAAAAGACCATCATCACCAGCGCCCAGCCGTGGTGATTACCGCGCTGCAGCGCCTTGTCCACGGCCTGCTCCAGCTGCTGCTTGACGTTGCGTGAGACATTGCGCATCCAGAAGACCATCCACGTCAGGATCACCACCGCAATGACCGCGACGATCCCTTCGAACAGCTCCTGTTCACGCTGAGGAAATTCACCGGTGGTTTCGTTGATAAAGATGCCTAAGCCAAGACATAGCGCCGCCGCGAGGATCACGCCAATCCACATCACGCCAATCCAGTTGCCGCGCTGGGTGCGTTTCAGATAGCTGGCGATCAGGCTGACAATCAGCGCCGCCTCCAGGCCTTCGCGTAACATAATGAGAAATGGGACAAACATGCCAATACCCTTAAATGTAAAGCACCGTCAACGAATGCAAAAACAGGTAATATTTATGATAGTGATTATCATTACAATGCTCAGAAACACAAGCGAAATGTGCAGAGAATGATGATCAGTTGTAAATAAATCGCTGACAAATAATGACTTATGAAAATATTCGCCTGTTATGAAGGGAAAGAATAAGCAAAGGATTTTTTACGCCAGATATTTACCCGCCGTAGCGGCTATGGCTAAATGGCGGCCTTATTGACTTGCGAAAAGAACAACATGACTGCATTTTTTCATTTCCTGCTGGCGCTGGCGGTGATCCTCGCCCTGGCCTGGCTTGTCAGCTACGACAGACAAAAAATTCGTATTCGTTATATTCTCCAGTTGATTATTATCGAAATAGCGCTCGCTTTCTTTTTCCTGCACGCCGAAAGCGGCCTGTGGCTGGTAAAAAATATTTCCGGCTTTTTTGCTTCGCTGTTAGGCTTTGCCGCCGAAGGGACCAATTTCGTCTTTGGCGGCATGAGCGAAAAAGGCTTAGCCTTTATTTTCCTGGGCGTCCTGTGTCCGATTGTGTTTATTTCCGCGCTGATTGGTATTCTCCAGCACTGGCGGATCCTGCCGATTTTTATTCGCGTGATTGGCACCCTGCTGTCGAAAGTAAACGGCATGGGTAAGCTGGAATCTTTCAACGCGGTCAGCTCGCTGATCCTCGGCCAGTCGGAGAACTTCATTGCCTACAAGGGCGTACTGGGCGACCTCTCCTCACGGCGACTGTTCACTATGGCGGCGACGGCCATGTCGACCGTATCGCTGTCGATTGTCGGCGCCTATATGACCATGCTGGACGCCAAATATGTCGTCGCAGCGCTGATCCTCAATATGTTCAGCACCTTTATCGTGCTGTCGGTAATTAACCCGACGCGGCCGGGCAGCGAGCAGGAAATAAAACTCGAGAAGCTGCATGAATCGCAGAGTTTCTTTGAAATGCTCGGGGAATATATTCTGGCCGGCTTTAAAGTGGCGATGATTATTCTGGCGATGCTGATCGGTTTTATCGCCCTGATCAGCGCCATTAATGCGCTGTTCGCCACCCTGTTTGGTCTCAGCTTCCAGCAGATCCTCGGCTACGTCTTTTATCCGCTGGCGTGGCTTATCGGCATCCCGCTGAGCGATGCGCTAAACGCCGGCAGCATCATGGCCACCAAACTGGTCGCTAACGAATTTGTGGCGATGATTGAGCTGCAAAAGATTGCCGCCAGCATGACCCCTCGCGGGCTCGGCATTCTCTCGGTATTCCTGGTGTCGTTTGCCAACTTTGCCTCGATCGGCATTATCGCCGGGGCGATCAAAGGCCTGAATGAACCGCAGGGCAATATCGTCTCCCGCTTCGGCCTGCGGCTGGTGTATAGCGCCACGCTGGTGAGCCTGCTTTCCGCCAGCTTCGCCGGGCTGGTGCTGTAAAACAAACGGCGGGGCTGCCCCCGCCGTTTACTCAGAACTGCACGCAGACCGGCTGGTCGACACGCATCACCGACTCCTGCGCGAAGCGTGATTTATAGCCCTGGCGCAGAGCCTCAATACCGGCCTCGCTCTGCGCGTCATGCCCATGGATCACCATCAGCGCCTTGCTCTGCTCCCGCACCACCTGACCATTCTGGCCAAGCCACTGGCCGTGGGCATCAAACACCGTCAGCCCGTCGCGAAAGCGCGGCGTGACGTCACGGTCGACAAACTGTTGCCACTCTTCAGCGGTGATGTCTTTCCCCGCCGGGCGGCTCAGACCGAAGTAAAGCGTGGTTTGCACCATGGACTTATCCGCCGGGCAGACGCCGGGCTTCGGCGCGCTGGTGGATGAACTTCCACCCGCCACGCAGCCGCTGAGTAACCCTGCCAGCACCAGCGCCATTGCACCCTGTCTGAACGTCATCTTTGCTATCCTCATTGTTATTAGTCAGGAAATATCAGCGGATTTTCAGATAATTAGCAAGGGTTATAATATTCCGGCACGGCACCAGGCAATAAAAAGCCCGCCAGCGGCGGGCTCGTGAGCATCAGATGATCTTACTCAGCCGTGGCGCGTACCGGCGGCGGCGTATGGTAGTGGGCATCCGCTTCGGCAAAGCGCTGCTGCATGCTGGCCGACGGCGCTTTATCCAGCAGGCTAAAGACCACAATCCCGATGCTGCCGAAGACGAAGCCCGGAATAATTTCATACAGGCCCAGCCAGCCAAACTGCTTCCAGACGATCACGGTCAGGGCGCCAATCACCATCCCGGCCAGCGCGCCGTTACGGGTCATGCGCGACCACATTACCGAGAACAGGACCACCGGGCCAAAGGCGGCGCCGAAGCCAGCCCAGGCGTAGCTCACCAGACCCAGCACGCGGTTTTCCGGATTGGCCGCCAGGGCAATGGCCACCAGGGCAACCACCAGCACCATCATACGGCCCACCCACACCAGCTCTTTCTGACCGGCGTTTTTACGCAGGAAGGCTTTATACAGGTCTTCGGTAATTGCGCTCGAGCAGACTAGCAGCTGACAGCTCAGGGTGGACATCACCGCCGCCAGAATCGCCGACAGCAGGATCCCGGCAATCCACGGGTTAAACAGGATTTGCGCCAGTTCGATAAACACGCGCTCGGCGTTCTGGTTAACCGCGCCCGCCAGGCTCGGGTTGTTATTGAAGTAGGCGATGCCAAAGAAGCCGACGGCCACCGCCCCGCCGAGGCAGAGGATCATCCAGGTCATACTAATGCGACGTGCGTGAACGATGCTGTGGTGCGAATCCGCCGCCATAAAGCGCGCCAGAATATGCGGCTGACCGAAATAACCCAGCCCCCAGCCCATCAGCGAGATAATCGCCACGAAGTTCAGCCCTTTCAGCATGTCGATATTTTCGATGCTCTTCTGCTTAATCACTTCCAGCGAATCGCCAAAGCCGCCGACGGAAATAATCACGATCACCGGGGTGAGGATCAGCGCAAAAATCATCAGGCTGGCCTGCACGGTATCGGTCCAGCTAACCGCGAGGAAGCCGCCGACGAAGGTATAGATAATCGTCGCCGCCGCCCCGGCCCACAGTGCGGTTTCATAACTCATGCCGAAGGTGCTTTCAAACAGACGCGCCCCCGCGACAATTCCTGAAGCGCAATAGATGGTAAAGAACAGCAGAATAACCAGCGCCGAAATAATTCTCAGCACCCGGCTTTTATCTTCAAAACGGCCGGTAAAATAATCGGGCAGCGTCAGGGCGTTATTATTCACCTCGGTATGCACGCGCAGGCGACCGGCCACCAGCTTCCAGTTAATCCACGCCCCCAGCGTTAAGCCAATGGCGATCCAGCTTTCGGAAATCCCGGAGAGAAAAATCGCCCCTGGCAGACCCATCAGCAGCCAGCCGCTCATATCCGACGCCCCTGCGGAAAGCGCGGTCACAAATGGCCCCAGACTCCTTCCCCCGAGAATATAATCATCGAAGTTTTTGGTCGAACGCCAGGCAATAAACCCTATCAATACCATACCAAAAATATAAACAATAAATGTCACCAGCATCGGTGTGCTAATAGCCATGCAAAGTCTCCAGAATTTTTATCGACAGCGTCCAACTTCGTCGTTTTTTTCCACTACCGGAACGGGGTAATGGCGCATTGTTTAATTGGGCGACCGTATCCTGACGGAAGCTTCGGTTTTTCACAAACGATTTAACACAGCATTTACACGAAAAACCGACGGCGCAAAACGTCAATTTGTTAGAGGTTGCACTCTCTCACGTTTTTAAAGGTTGCACCAAACAAAAGTGTTAACTCACGCATACAAATACCCTATGAGCCCGGGGTTAAATTTCTGCTATTTTAGGGGTTATTTTTAACAAATTAGCCATTTCACGGCTTCCGTCACAAGCCACAATTAACAAGGTTGCACAAAGTTGCAACATAGTGGATATTTCCATGCAACCGCATAAGCCTAACGATAAATGACAGGAGTTTTGAGCATGGGCACCACCACCATGGGTGTTAAGCTTGACGACGCAACCCGCGAGCGCATTAAATCCGCCGCGAGCCGTATTGACCGCACGCCGCACTGGCTGATTAAGCAGGCCATCTTTAATTATCTGGAAAAACTGGAGAACGACGAGACGCTGCCTGAGCTGCCGGCCCTGCTCTCCGGGGCCGCCAACGAAAGCGATGACGCCAGCGAACCAACGGAAGAGCCCTATCAGCCGTTTCTCGAATTCGCCGAGCAGATCCTGCCGCAGTCGGTGAGCCGCGCGGCGATCACCGCCGCCTGGCGACGTCCGGAAACCGACGCGGTACCGATGCTGCTGGAGCAGGCCCGTCTGCCGCAGCCGCTGGGCGAACAGGCGCACAAGCTGGCGTATCAGCTGGCGGAAAAACTGCGCAACCAGAAAACCGCCAGCGGCCGCGCCGGCATGGTGCAGAGCCTGCTGCAGGAGTTCTCCCTCTCTTCACAGGAAGGGGTGGCGCTGATGTGCCTGGCGGAAGCCCTGCTGCGTATTCCGGATAAAGCCACCCGCGATGCGCTGATCCGCGACAAAATCAGCAACGGCAACTGGCAGTCGCACATCGGCCGCAGCCCGTCGCTGTTCGTCAACGCCGCCACCTGGGGGCTGCTGTTCACCGGAAAACTGGTGTCGACCCATAACGAGACCAGCCTCTCCCGCTCCCTGAACCGCATCATCGGCAAGAGCGGCGAACCGCTGATCCGCAAAGGCGTGGATATGGCGATGCGCCTGATGGGCGAGCAGTTCGTCACCGGGGAAACCATCGCCGAAGCGCTGGCCAACGCCCGCAAGCTGGAAGAAAAAGGGTTCCGCTACTCCTACGATATGCTCGGCGAAGCCGCCCTGACCGCCGCTGACGCCCAGGCCTATATGGTTTCTTATCAGCAGGCGATCCATGCCATCGGCAAAGCCTCCAACGGCCGCGGCATTTATGAAGGTCCGGGTATCTCCATTAAGCTCTCCGCGCTGCACCCGCGCTACAGCCGCGCGCAGTATGACCGGGTGATGGAAGAGCTTTACCCGCGGCTGAAATCGCTGACCCTGCTGGCGCGCCAGTATGACATCGGCATCAATATTGACGCCGAAGAGGCCGACCGTCTGGAGATCTCCCTCGACCTGCTGGAAAAACTGTGCTTCGAGCCGGAACTGGCCGGCTGGAACGGGATTGGCTTCGTGATTCAGGCATACCAGAAGCGCTGTCCGTTTGTCATTGATTACCTGATTGACCTCGCCACCCGCAGCCGCCGTCGCCTGATGATCCGTCTGGTGAAAGGCGCCTACTGGGATAGCGAAATTAAACGCGCGCAGATGGAAGGTCTCGAAGGCTATCCGGTATACACCCGCAAGGTTTACACCGACGTCTCCTACCTCGCCTGCGCGAAGAAGCTGCTGGCGGTGCCGAACCTGATTTACCCGCAGTTTGCCACCCATAACGCCCATACTCTGGCGGCTATCTACCAGCTGGCGGGCCAGAACTACTACCCGGGCCAGTATGAGTTCCAGTGCCTGCACGGCATGGGCGAACCGCTGTACGAGCAGGTAGTGGGCAAGGTCGCTGACGGCAAGCTGAACCGTCCGTGCCGGATCTACGCCCCGGTGGGCACCCACGAGACGCTGCTGGCGTATCTGGTGCGCCGTCTGCTGGAAAACGGCGCCAATACCTCTTTCGTCAACCGTATCGCGGACAATACCCTGCCGCTGGACGAGCTGGTGGCCGACCCGGTCAGCGCGGTAGAAAAACTGGCGCAGCAGGAAGGCCAGGCCGGCCTGCCGCATCCGAAAATCCCGCT
>NZ_GL882863.1:7015-9393 GCF_000195655.1 Klebsiella sp. MS 92-3 | reverse complement strand
CTGCCGCGCGATCTCTACGGCAGCGGCCGGAGCAACTCCGCCGGTCTCGATCTGGCGAACGAGCACCGTCTGGCCTCCCTCTCCTCTTCCCTGCTCAACAGCGCGCTGCATAAATGGCACGCATTGCCGATGCTGGAGCAGCCGGTGGCCGAAGGCGAGATGCAGCCGGTGGTTAACCCGGCAGAGCCGAAAGATATCGTCGGCTACGTCCGCGAAGCCAGCGACGCTGAAGTGCAGCAGGCGCTGACCAGCGCTATCAACAATGCGCCGATCTGGTTCGCCACTCCGCCGCAGGAGCGCGCCGCCATTCTTGAGCGCGCCGCGGTGCTGATGGAAAGCCAAATGCCGACCCTGATGGGGATCCTGGTGCGCGAGGCGGGTAAAACCTTCAGCAACGCCATCGCTGAAGTGCGCGAAGCCGTTGACTTCCTGCACTATTACGCCGGCCAGGTGCGCGACGATTTCGATAATGAAACTCACCGCCCGCTGGGTCCGGTGGTCTGTATCAGCCCGTGGAACTTCCCGCTGGCGATCTTCACCGGCCAGATTGCCGCCGCGCTGGCGGCCGGCAACAGCGTGCTGGCGAAACCTGCCGAGCAGACGCCGCTTATCGCCGCCCAGGGCGTGGCGATTCTGCTGGAAGCCGGCGTGCCGCCGGGCGTTATTCAACTGCTGCCGGGCCGCGGGGAGACCGTGGGCGCCGCGCTAACCTCCGATGAGCGCGTACGCGGCGTGATGTTCACCGGCTCCACCGAAGTGGCCACCCTGCTGCAGCGCAATATCGCCAGCCGCCTCGATCCCCAGGGCCGCCCGACGCCGCTGATCGCCGAAACCGGCGGGATGAACGCGATGATCGTCGATTCGTCGGCGCTCACCGAGCAGGTAGTGATCGACGTGCTGGCTTCCGCGTTCGACAGCGCCGGCCAGCGCTGCTCCGCCCTGCGCGTGCTTTGCCTGCAGGAAGAGGTCGCCGATCACACCTTAACCATGCTGCGCGGCGCCATGAGCGAGTGCCGGATGGGCAATCCGGGGCGCCTGACCACCGATATCGGTCCGGTTATCGATGCGGAAGCGAAAGAGAATATCGAACGCCATATTCAGGCGATGCGCGCCAAAGGCCGCACCGTCTACCAGGCGGTGCGTGAGAATAGCGAAGACGCCCGCGAATGGCGTCACGGGACCTTCGTGCCGCCGACGCTTATCGAGCTCGACAGCTTCGACGAGCTGAAAAAAGAGGTCTTCGGCCCGGTACTGCACGTGGTGCGCTATAACCGTAACGAGCTGGACAAACTGGTCGAGCAGATTAACGCCTCTGGCTACGGCCTGACCCTCGGCGTGCATACCCGTATCGACGAAACCATCGCCCAGGTCACCGGCAGCGCGAAGGTGGGCAACCTGTACGTCAACCGCAATATGGTTGGCGCGGTGGTCGGCGTGCAGCCGTTCGGCGGCGAAGGGCTGTCCGGTACCGGTCCGAAAGCCGGCGGTCCGCTGTATCTGTACCGTCTGCTCTCCAGCCGTCCACAGGACGCGGTTGGCGTAACCTTCGCCCGCCAGGATGCGGAGCGTCCGCTGGACGCCCAGCTGAAAACGCTGCTGGAAAAACCGCTGCAGGCGCTGCAGCAGTGGGCCGCGGGCCGTCCTGAGCTGCAGGCGCTGTGCCAGCAGTACAGCGAGCAGGCGCAAAGCGGCACCCAACGCCTGCTGCCGGGGCCAACCGGCGAGCGCAACACCCTGACGCTGATGCCGCGCGAGCGCGTGCTGTGCGTAGCGGATAACGAACAGGATGCGCTGATCCAGCTGGCGGCTGTGCTGGCGGTGGGTTGTGAAGTACTGTGGCCGGACAGCGCCCTGCAGCGCGATCTGGCGAAGAAACTGCCGCGGGAGGTCAGCGAGCGCATTCGCTTTGCCAAAGCGGAGCAGTTGCCTGGCCAGGCCTTCGACGCGGTTATCTACCACGGCGATTCCGACCAGCTGCGCGAGCTGTGCGAGCAGGTGGCGGCGCGCGACGGGGCGATTGTCTCCGTGCAGGGCTTCGCCCGCGGCGAAACTAATCTGCTGCTGGAGCGGTTGTATATCGAGCGTTCGCTGAGCGTTAACACCGCGGCGGCAGGCGGTAACGCCAGCCTGATGACCATCGGCTAAAACGGGCTCCCCGGTGGCGCTGCGCTTACCGGGGCTACCTACCACCGCCAAAGGGTAGCCCGGATAAGGTGCGGTGCGCCGCCATCCGGGCAATCAGTCTGCGCTGCGATCAGCTAATGACAGCCGACGTCAGCTGTGTTTAATTAAGGCTCCCGGACGGGAGCCTTTTTTATGGGAGCAGAACAATGAAACGCACGTTATTTGCCGTGATGGCCCTGCTGGCCAGCGGCGCG
>NZ_GL882863.1:0-6913 GCF_000195655.1 Klebsiella sp. MS 92-3 | reverse complement strand
GCGGGCCGGCGGCGCGGCGCTGGCGGACGAGTGCAGCAGCGCCAACACCCAAACCGAAATGAATCAGTGCGCGGCCGCGCAGTATCAGGCGGCCGATAAAAAACTGAACGACACCTGGCAGCAGGCCCTGCAGCGGGCGGTGGGTAAACAACAGACATTACTGAAGCAGGCGCAGCAGGCATGGATCGCCTTACGCGACGCCGACTGCGCCTTTCTCGCGTCCGGCGCCGAAGGCGGCAGCATGCAGCCAATGCTGGTCAGCCAGTGCATGACCGATAAGAGCGTGGAGCGGGAGTCTTTCCTCGCCTCGCTGCTACAGTGCGAGGATGGCGATCAAAGCTGCCCGCTGCCGCCCGCCAATTAACGGACGCGAATGCCTTCGATAATCATCCGCTGGACATTATCGACCGTTTGTTCAAAAAAGGCCGCATCCTGCAGCGTGGCGCCGGTGACCGCCTCCACCTGGGTGGCGAAGTCGGCGTAATGCTGGGTGGTAGCCCAGATCATAAAGATTAAATGCTGTGGATCGACCGGCGCCAGCTTGCCGCGGTCGATCCAGCCGGAGACTATCGCCGATTTTTCGTCGACCAGCGCTTTCAGATCCCCGGTCAGTTCGCCCATCAGCAGCGGCGCCCCCTGCAGCATCTCGAGGCAGAAGAGCTTCGAGGCCTGGGGATGATCGCGGGACACCTCCAGCTTCAGGCGAATATATTCACGGATCGCCACCAGCGGGCTGATATCCTCACGAAAGGCCTTCAGCGGCGCCAGCCAGATGGCGAGGATCTGCTGCAGGACTGCCACATACAGCGCCTCTTTCGAAGGGTAGTAATAGAGCAGATTGGTTTTCGATACCCCGGCGCGCTCAGCCACCTGCTCCAGCCGCGTACCGTGAATACCAAATTGCGAAAATGCCTCCAGCGCGGCGGCCAGGATGGCCTCCTTTTTGGCGCTGACCGCTTGTGAACGTTTGCCGCTTTTCTTCACCGCGCCCTGTGCCATACATCCTCTCCTTCAGTTGACGCCACCAGCATAGCAAAAGCCCTGCGCCGACACGACCCCATGCACCCTGATTGCGCATGACTGCCGTTTTTTCGTGCACTGATTTTGACCATCCAGTCCACTTTTTTACCGTCCTTTTTAGCAACTCAAAAGTAACACATTAATAACATTAGCATTTATAAAACTGGCATCGCCTTTGCTTTACCTTTTCTGCGAGGTGGTCCAGGGAGAGGCAGGATGCCGCACCATCGCAACCCATCTTCCATGACTGCAGAGAGGTAGGTATGAAAATTGGTGTTTTCGTTCCCATTGGCAACAACGGCTGGCTGATCTCCACCCATGCCCCGCAGTATATGCCGACCTTTGAACTGAATAAGGCCATCGTGCAGAAGGCCGAGCACTACCATTTCGACTTCGCGCTCTCCATGATCAAACTGCGCGGCTTCGGCGGGAAAACTGAATTCTGGGATCACAACCTGGAGTCCTTCACCCTGATGGCCGGCCTGGCCGCGGTGACCTCGAAGATCCAGATCTACGCCACCGCCGCCACCCTGACGCTGCCGCCGGCGATTGTCGCCCGGATGGCCTCCACTATCGACTCCATCTCCGGCGGCCGGTTTGGCGTCAATCTGGTGACCGGCTGGCAAAAACCGGAATATGACCAGATGGGCATGTGGCCGGGAGATGACTATTTCGCCAGCCGCTATGACTATCTCACCGAATACGTCCAGGTGCTCCGTGACCTGTGGGGCACCGGGCGCAGCGATTTCAAAGGTGACTACTTCACCATGAACGACTGCCGGGTCAGCCCGCGCCCGTCGCAGCCGATGAAGGTGATCTGCGCCGGGCAGAGCGATGCCGGGATGGCCTTCTCCGCCCAGCATGCGGACTACAACTTTTGCTTTGGCAAAGGGGTCAACACGCCAACGGCCTTTGCCCCGACCGCCGCACGCATGATGCAGGCGGCGGAAAAAACCGGCCGCGACGTGGGGTCCTATGTGCTGTTCATGGTGATCGCCGACGAAACCGACGAGGCGGCGCGCGCCAAATGGGAACATTACAAAGCGGGCGCCGATGAAGAAGCGCTGGCGTGGCTCACCGAGCAGAGTCAGAAAGATACCCGCTCCGGCAGCGATACCAACGTGCGCCAGATGGCCGACCCCACCTCGGCGGTCAACATTAACATGGGCACCCTGGTCGGATCGTATGCCAGCGTCGCCCGTATGCTTGATGAAGTAGCGAGCGTGCCCGGCACCGACGGCGTGCTGCTGACCTTTGATGATTTTCTTGCCGGCATTGACGCCTTTGGCGAACGCATTCAGCCGCTGATGCGCTGCCGGAACCACATTGCTTCTGTTACCCGTGAGGTGGCCTGATGATTACCCTTCCCGCTCGCCCGGAATCCCTGACCTTCGCGCCGCAGCAGAGCGCGCTGATTGTGGTCGATATGCAGAACGCCTACGCCAGCCAGGGCGGTTATCTGGATCTCGCCGGCTTTGACGTCTCCGCTACCCGGCCGGTTATCGACAATATTAATACCGCCGTCGCCGCCGCTCGCGCCGCGGGTATGTTGATTATCTGGTTCCAGAATGGCTGGGATGACCAGTATGTTGAAGCCGGCGGCCCGGGCTCGCCGAACTATCACAAATCCAACGCGCTGAAAACGATGCGTCAGCGTCCGGAGCTGCAGGGCAAGCTGCTGGCGAAAGGCGGCTGGGATTATCAGCTGGTGGACGAGCTGACGCCGCAGGAAGGCGATATCGTGTTGCCGAAACCGCGCTACAGCGGCTTCTTTAACACCCCGCTCGACAGCATTTTGCGCAGCCGCGGCATACGCCACCTGGTGTTCACCGGGATCGCCACCAACGTCTGCGTCGAATCGACGCTGCGCGATGGCTTCTTTCTCGAATACTTCGGCATCGTGCTGGAGGATGCCACCCATCAGGCCGGCCCGGCCTTCGCCCAGCAGGCGGCGCTGTTCAATATTGAAACCTTTTTCGGCTGGGTCAGCGACGTCGAGAGCTTCTGCCACGCGCTGTCCCCCGCCACCCCGCTGGCTTTAGCCAAGGAGAAACGTTATGCCTAAACAGGTGATTATTCCGCCAGGCACCACCGCGCCGATTGCCCCCTTTGTTCCGGGGACGCTCGCCGACGGGGTGGTCTACGTCTCGGGCACCCTGCCGTTTGATAAGCAAAACAATGTGGTGCACATCGGCGACCCAAAGGCGCAAACCCGCCACGTGCTGGAGACCATCAGGAGCGTTATCGAAACGGCGGGCGGGAGTATGGCGGATGTGACTTTCAACAGCATCTTTATCACCGACTGGACAAATTACGCCGCGATTAACGAGGTCTACGCCGAGTTCTTCCCCGGCGATAAACCGGCGCGCTTCTGCATTCAGTGCGGACTGGTGAAGCCCGATGCGCTGGTGGAAATCGCCAGCGTCGCCCATATCGGTACCCCGACATGATGAGGCTCAATATTGCTCCGGCTCCGTGGCCCGGCGCGCCGGTGGTGGTCCTCAGCGCCGGTCTGGGCGGGGGCGGCGGCTACTGGCTGGCGCAGCGCGCGGCGCTGGAGGAACAGTATCAGCTGGTGAGTTATGACCATAACGGGACCGGGGAGAACGCCGGTCCGCTGCCCGCCGACTACAGCCTGGCGACGATGGCCGGGGAGCTGTTCAGCGCTCTGCAAGCGGCGGGGATCGCCCGCTTCGCGCTGGTGGGCCACGCCCTGGGGGCGCTGATTGGCCTGCAGCTGGCGCTCGATCGCCCCGAGGCGGTGAGCGCCCTGGCGCTGGTCAACGGCTGGCTGTCGCTGTCGCCGCATACCCGCCGCTGCTTCCAGGTGCGCGAGCGTCTGCTGCATGCCGGCGGCGCACAGGCGTGGGTCGAAGCGCAGCCGCTATTTCTCTACCCGGCGGAATGGATGGCCGCGCGCCTGCCGCGCCTCGAAGCGGAAGATGCGCTTGCCATCAGCCATTTTCAGGGCAAAGAGAATCTGCTGAAGCGGCTACAGGCCCTGAAGCAGGCTGATTTTTCACGCCGTGCGGCGGCCATCGCCTGCCCGACGCTGATTATCAGCGCCGCTGACGACCTGCTGGTCCCCGCCTCCTGCTCCCGCGTGCTGCAGACGGCGATCCCCGGCAGCCAGCTCGTGGAAATGCCGTGGGGCGGCCATGCCTGTAACGTCACCGACGCCGATACCTTTAATACCATTTTACGCGACGGGCTGTCCGCTATGCTGCCGGTCGCCAGGGAGACCCGATGAACGACGCAATAAACCACACGGCCTGCGAGACGCTGTTTACCCAGGCCCGGACCCACAACGGCTGGCTGGATAAGCCAGTGAGCGATGCGCAGCTGCAGGCCGTCTGGGACCTGATGAAAATGGGGCCGACTTCTGCCAACTGTTCGCCAGCGCGCATCGTGTTCGTGCGCAGCGCGGAAGGCAAAGAGAAACTTCGCCCGACGCTCTCCAGCGGCAATCTGCAGAAAACCATGCAGGCGCCGGTGACCGCCATCGTGGCGTGGGATAGCGCCTTCTACGACCGGCTGCCGACCCTGTTTCCCCACGGTGACGCCCGCAGCTGGTTTACCTCCAGCCCGCAACTGGCGGAAGAGACCGCGTTTCGCAACAGCTCCCTGCAGGCGGCGTATCTGATTTTTGCCTGCCGGGCGCTGGGCCTCGACACCGGGCCAATGTCCGGTTTTGACCGGGAAAAAGTCGACGCGGCATTTTTTGCCGACAACGGCTGGAAAAGCAACCTGCTGGTGAACATCGGCTATGGCGACCCCGGCAAGCTGTACGGCCGCCTGCCGCGCCTGTCCTTTGATGAAGCCTGCCTGCTGGCATAAGGAGTTTACGATGGAGTTAACGGACAAAGCGAGTTTCCGTGACGCCATGGCCCACGTCGGCGCCGCGGTTAACATTATTACCACCGATGGCCCGGCGGGCCGGGCGGGGTTCACCGCCAGCGCGGTCTGCAGCGTTACCGACACGCCGCCGACCCTGCTGGTCTGCCTGAACCGCTCGGCTTCGGTGTGGCCGGTGTTCAGCGAACACCACACGCTGTGCGTCAATACCCTGGCGGCCGGACAGGAGGCCCTGTCGACGCTGTTTGGCGGTAAAACGGCAATGGACGAGCGTTTTGCCGCCGCCGACTGGCAGACCGGCGCCACCGGTTGTCCGCGGCTGGAGGCGGCTCTGGTCAGCTTTGACTGCCGCATCGACCAGCGCGTCAGCGTCGGGACGCACGACATTCTGTTTTGTCACGTCGTGGCCATTACCCGCCACCCGGAGCCCCGGGGACTGATGTGGTTTGACCGCGGCTATCACACGCTTATGCGACCCGCTTGTTAACCTTTAACCCGGGATATCATCATGGCACTCTTCGATTTTCCTCGCTGGAAGCTGACCTCTCCTGCCGCCGAATCCGGCGTTGTCGCCCCCGATGAACGCTTGTCGGCCGGGCAAACGCTGGTGATGGGCGTGCAGCACGCCGTTGCGATGTTCGGCGCGACGGTGCTGATGCCGTTGTTGATGGGGCTCGACCCGAACCTGTCTATTCTGATGTCGGGCGTCGGCACCCTGCTGTTCTTTGTCGTCACCGGCGGACGGGTGCCGAGCTATCTCGGCTCCAGCGCCGCTTTTGTCGGGGTGGTGATCGCCATTACCGGCTTTAACGGCCAGGGGCTGAACCCTCATCTGAGCGTCGCCCTTGGCGGGATCATCGCCTGCGGGCTGGTCTACACCCTGATTGGTCTGGTGGTGATGAAGATCGGCACCCGCTGGATCGAGCGCCTGATGCCGCCGGTGGTGACCGGCGCGGTGGTGATGGCTATCGGCCTGAACCTGGCGCCGATTGCCGTGCGCAGCGTCTCCGCCAGCGCCTTCGACAGCTGGATGGCGGTGTTAACTGTGCTCTGCATCGGCATAGTGGCGGTATTTACCCGCGGGATGCTGCAGCGACTGCTGATCCTGGTCGGCCTGATCGTCGCCTGCGCGCTGTACGCCCTGCTGGCTAACGGCCTGGGCCTTGGCAAACCGCTGGACTTCTCCCCCCTCGCCCAGGCGGCGTGGTTCGGGCTGCCGCACTTTACCACCCCATCCTTTAACGGCCAGGCGATGATGTTGATTGCGCCGGTCGCGGTGATCCTGGTGGCCGAGAACCTCGGGCACCTGAAGGCCGTCGCCGGGATGACCGGGCGCAATATGGACCCGTACATGGGGCGCGCCTTCGTCGGCGACGGGCTGGCGACCATGCTCTCCGGTTCGGTGGGCGGCAGCGGGGTCACCACCTATGCGGAGAACATCGGCGTCATGGCGGTGACCAAGGTCTACTCAACGCTGGTGTTTGTCGCCGCGGCGCTGATTGCCATGCTGTTGGGTTTCTCGCCGAAGTTCGGCGCATTAATCCACACCATTCCCGGGCCGGTGATCGGCGGCGCCTCGATCGTGGTATTTGGCTTAATTGCCGTCGCCGGGGCGCGGATCTGGGTGCAAAACCGGGTGGATCTGAGTCAAAACAGCAATTTGATCATGGTGTCGGTGACCCTGGTGCTGGGCGCCGGCGATTTCGCGCTGTCGCTGGGCGGCTTTACGCTGGGCGGGATTGGCACGGCCACCTTCGGGGCGATCCTGCTGCACGCGCTGCTTCATCGCGGGACGCGCGAGGCGAAGGAGGCCAGGGTAACGCCGGTGTAAGCCACATTAGCGCGGCGTTGGCGCAGGGAGCGGTGTGGGCCTGGGTGGTGTGATCCTGTAGGCCGGATAAGGCATTTATGCCGCCATCCGGCACTACCGCAGGTATGGAGCCTGACCGCCCGGCGGCGCTGCGCTTGCCGGGCCTGGAGACTGCCACGGCCTTCCGGGAACGTCTCTGCGATTTTGAGGCCGTCAGCACCGGCAGTT
>NZ_GL882862.1:499-640 GCF_000195655.1 Klebsiella sp. MS 92-3 | reverse complement strand
CCCCGCTGGCGCGGGGAACACGAAGAATTAACTCACAGGTACAACGTCCGGCACGGTTTATCCCCGCTGGCGCGGGGAACACTTGTTTCACCACCGCACCGTAAACGTTGGTGCCGGTTTATCCCCGCTGGCGCGGGGAAC
>NZ_GL882862.1:219-489 GCF_000195655.1 Klebsiella sp. MS 92-3 | reverse complement strand
GGTTTATCCCCGCTGGCGCGGGGAACACTTTATCCGTAACACACAGCAGTAATTACCAACCGGTTTATCCCCGCTGGCGCGGGGAACACCCGATGGGAATTCGCTATGATAATACTGTATACGGTTTATCCCCGCTGGCGCGGGGAACACGCGGTAATGGCAATCGGCCACGCGGCCGGGGGCGGTTTATCCCCGCTGGCGCGGGGAACACAATGAGCGGAACAATGCCCAGGCTTTCTGGTCCGGTTTATCCCCGCTGGCGCGGGGAAC
>NZ_GL882862.1:0-209 GCF_000195655.1 Klebsiella sp. MS 92-3 | reverse complement strand
GGTTTATCCCCGCTGGCGCGGGGAACACCCAATGGATCCGACGTTCGCCGTCTGCGTTACCGGTTTATCCCCGCTGGCGCGGGGAACACTGCAACTCGATGCTCGAATGAACCTTTTGACCCGGTTTATCCCCGCTGGCGCGGGGAACACCAGGAGCGAATTGCAGTCATCCCCGTAACCGGCGGTTTATCCCCGCTGGCGCGGGGAAC
>NZ_GL882861.1:89018-98704 GCF_000195655.1 Klebsiella sp. MS 92-3 | reverse complement strand
ATGGGAAACGGATGGCATGAATGGCCGCTGATGGTCTTTACGGTCTTCGGCCAGTGCGTCGTAGGCGGCTTTATTGTTCTGGCGCTGGCGCTGATGACAGGCAAGCTTTCCCGTGAGCAGGAGCAGCGCGTGGTGGGCAGCATGTTCGGCCTGTGGGTATTGATGGGGATCGGGTTTATTGCCTCGACGATGCACCTTGGCTCGCCGCTGCGGGCCTTTAATTCGCTGAATCGCGTGGGAGCCTCGTCGCTGAGTAATGAAATAGCCAGCGGGGCGATCTTCTTCGCCGTCGGCGGAATTGGCTGGCTGCTGGCCGTGTGCAAAAAGCTGCCTGCCGGCCTGCGGAGCCTGTGGCTGGTGGTGACCATGGTGCTGGGCGTGATTTTCGTGTGGATGATGGTGCGGGTGTACAACACCATCGACACGGTGCCGACCTGGTACACCGTTTGGACGCCGCTGAGCTTCTTCCTGACGCTGTTTATCGGCGGTCCACTGCTGGGCTACCTGCTGCTGCGCGTCGCGGGCGTCGATGGTTGGGCGCTGCGCCTGCTGCCGGTGGTTAGTTTGCTGGCGCTGCTGGTCAGTATTATGGTGGTCGTGATGCAGGGAAGTGAACTTGCCACTATCCGCAGCTCAGTTCAGCAGGCCTCCGCCCTGGTGCCGGATTACGGGTTGCTTATGGCCTGGCGCGTGGTGCTGCTGGCCCTGGCCCTGGCCTGCTGGTGCGTGCCGCAGATTCGCGGCCGCAAACCGGCGGTCTCGCTGCTCGGCCTGGCCTTTGTTCTGATACTGGCGGGAGAGATGATCGGCCGCGGCGTATTCTATGGCCTGCATATGACCGTTGGGATGGCTGTCGCCAGTTAACCACCTCCATCATGCCGGTGCCTAACCACCGGCATGATGAAAACGTGCTGTCGATAGATGAAATTTTTCAACTGAAATTAACTTCGGCATTTATTAATAAACTAGCAAAAACAATAGCGTATTATCTGTTGTCTCACCTTTTTCCATCCTCTGGATAAAAAACTTCTATCGTAGCCGACAAAACCGCGTCACGCCTGATTTCAGGTGGATTGACAATGTTTTTAGCAGTGGCATGATGCGCTCGCGATCTGAACATTCCTCACGGTTTTTACCCATGACCATCTACACCCGGCCAGTGCAAATGCTGCTCTGTGGCCTGCTTTTATTGACCCTGGCGATAGCGGTGCTGAATACGCTCGTCCCGCTCTGGCTCGCCCATGAAAACATGCCAACCTGGCAGGTCGGCATGGTGGGGTCATCCTATTTTACCGGCAACCTGGCCGGTACGTTGCTGGCCGGCTGGGTGATCAAGCGCCTGGGGTTTAACCGTAGCTATTATCTCGCATCGTTAATTTTCGCCGTCGGCTGCGTAGGGCTGGGGATCACCGTTGGCTTCTGGACATGGCTGAGCTGGCGTTTTATCGCCGGCGTAGGTTGCGCGATGATCTGGGTGGTGGTGGAAAGCGCGCTGGTTTGCAGCGGCACTTCCCGCAGTCGCGGTCGTCTGCTGGCGGCGTACATGATGGTCTATTACGTCGGTACCGTACTGGGCCAGCTGATGGTCAGTAAATTACCCACCGATTTAATGAGCGTCCTGCCGTGGGTGACCGGCCTGGCGCTGGCGGCGATCCTGCCGTTGCTGTTTACCCGCATTATGGGGCAGGCAGAAGAGCCGCATGAAACGGTACGTATCTGGCCGATGCTGAAGCTACGCCAGGCGCGCCACGGGGTCAATGGCTGTATTATTTCGGGGATTGTCCTCGGCTCGCTGTATGGCCTGATGCCGCTGTGGCTGAACCATCAGGGCGTCAGCGACTCCGGCATCGGCTTCTGGATGGCGGTGATGGTGAGTGCGGGGATCCTCGGCCAGTGGCCGGTAGGGCGCCTGGCAGACCGCTACGGTCGCCTGCTGGTGCTGCGGGTACAGGTCTTTGTGGTCATTCTGGGATGTCTGGCGATGCTTAGTCAGGCGGCAATGGCCCCGGCGCTGTTTGTGCTTGGGGCATCTGGTTTCACGCTGTATCCGGTGGCGATGGCCTGGGCCTGTGAAAAAGTGGAGCACCATCAGCTGGTGGCGATGAATCAGGCGCTGCTGATGAGCTATACCATCGGCAGCCTGCTGGGCCCGACCCTGACGGCGATGCTGATGCAGAACTTCTCAGACAACCTGCTGTTTATCATGATCGCCAGCGTGTCGTTTATCTATCTGCTGACCCTGCTGCGCAAAGCCGGGCATCATCCGACGCCGGTGGCGCACGCCTGACCCTGCAACGCGCAGCGCATGCTGCGCGTCATCTGCTGCAATCGCATAGGCTTACTGCCGCAGAGAGGACAAGTCGTTTTTCATGAGAATGAAACGGCGGGGCGGACACAGCTTCCCACGCCGTTGCAGGCCGGCATAAGCGCATCACCGGCCCGGGCGGGATTAGTACATTACTTTGTGACCATACTGCTCAAGGATGCCTTTTACCCGCTCCATGGTCTCTTTCTTCGGCGGATGGACGCCGTCCAGCTTGTACTCTTCGCCCATCGCTACCCATTTGTGTTTACCCAGCTCATGGTAGGGCAGCAGCTCGATTTTTTCGACATTGCCCATATCGCGGGTAAATTCGCCCAGGCGGTGCGCGGAATCATCATCGTCTGACCAGCCGGGAACCACCACGTAGCGGATCCAGACATTGATATTCTTCTTCGCCAGATACTGGGCGAATTCCAGCGTACGATGGTTAGAGACGCCGACCAGGTTCTGGTGAATCTCATCGTTCATCTGCTTGAGATCCAGCATCACCAGGTCTGTTACCTCCAGCAGCTCGTCGATAACCGGATCGTAGCGACGTACGAAGCCGTTGGTATCCAGGCAGGTGTGGATGCCTTCTTTCTTACACGCGCGGAACCAGTCGCGAACAAACTCCGCCTGCAGGATCGCCTCACCGCCCGAGGCGGTGACGCCGCCGCCGGAAGCATTCATAAAGTGACGATAGGTCACCACCTCTTTCATTAATTCTTCAACGGTGATTTCTTTGCCGCCGTGGGTATCCCAGGTGTCACGGTTATGGCAGTACAGGCAGCGCATCAGGCAGCCCTGGAAAAAGGTAATAAAGCGGATGCCCGGGCCATCAACGGTGCCACAGGATTCAAAGGAGTGAATGCGACCAATAACTGACATTGCGGTGTTTTCTCCAGATGTGGCCCATCCGGGGCCGTGTTGGTGCGCAGCTCAGCGGCTGCGTCGAGTCTGTTTTGACAGGTACCCAAAGTATAGATAACTGGCAAAGCAGGCTGGGGCGGGGAATGCTTGTTAAAAAGGCCCCACTGATGTGGGGCCTTTATTGTACGCCTTTTCAGTCAGACAGGGAATTACATGGTCTGAGTGAAGGTACGGGTAATAACATCCTGCTGCTGTTCTTTGGTCAGGGAGTTAAAACGTACGGCGTAGCCAGATACGCGGATGGTCAGCTGCGGATATTTTTCCGGGTTTTCCATCGCGTCGAGCAGCATTTCGCGGTTCATGACGTTCACGTTCAGGTGCTGACCACCTTCGATGGACGCTTCGTGATGGAAGTAACCATCCATCAGACCCGCCAGGTTGGTCTTACGAACTTCGTCGTCTTTACCCAGCGCGTTCGGCACGATAGAGAAGGTATAAGAGATACCATCTTTCGCGTAAGCAAACGGCAGTTTAGCGACGGAGGTCAGAGAGGCTACTGCGCCTTTCTGGTCACGGCCGTGCATCGGGTTAGCACCTGGACCGAACGGCGCGCCAGCGCGACGACCGTCTGGGGTGTTACCGGTTTTCTTACCGTACACCACGTTAGAGGTGATGGTCAGAACAGACTGAGTCGGGATAGCGTTGCGGTAGGTGTGCAGTTTCTGAATTTTCTTCATGAAACGTTCAACCAGGTCAACGGCCATGTCATCGACGCGAGGGTCGTTGTTACCAAACTGCGGGTATTCGCCTTCGATTTCGAAGTCGATAGCCAGACCGTCTTCGTCACGAATCGGTTTAACTTTCGCATATTTGATAGCAGACAGGGAGTCAGCAGCAACGGACAGACCAGCGATACCACACGCCATGGTGCGGATAACGTCACGGTCGTGCAGCGCCATCAGAGAGGCTTCGTAGCTGTACTTGTCGTGCATGTAGTGGATGATGTTCAGCGCGGTGACGTACTGTTTAGCCAGCCAGTCCATGAAGTGATCCATGCGATCCATTACTTCGTCGAAGTTCAGGACGTCGCCTTTGATCGGTTCAGATTTCGGACCAACCTGCATTTTCAGTTTTTCATCCACGCCGCCGTTGATAGCGTACAGCATGGTTTTCGCGAGGTTAGCGCGAGCGCCGAAGAACTGCATTTGCTTACCAACAACCATCGGGCTTACGCAGCATGCGATAGCGTAGTCGTCGTTGTTGAAGTCCGGACGCATCAGGTCATCGTTCTCATACTGCAGAGAAGAGGTATCGATGGACACTTTAGCGGCGAATTTCTTGAAGCTCAGCGGCAGTTTTTCAGACCACAGGATAGTAATGTTCGGCTCCGGAGACGGCCCCATGGTGTACAGGGTGTTCAGGAAGCGGAAGCTGTTTTTGGTCACCAGAGTACGGCCGTCAACGCCCATACCGCCGATGGATTCCGTTGCCCAAATCGGGTCGCCGGAGAACAGTTCATCATATTCCGGGGTACGCAGGAAGCGAACCATACGCAGTTTCATGACCAGGTGGTCAACCATTTCCTGCGCGTCTTGCTCGGTGATTTTACCCGCCTGCAGGTCACGCTCGATGTAGATATCCAGGAAGCTGGAGGTACGACCGAAGGACATTGCCGCGCCGTTCTGAGATTTCACGGCAGCCAGGTAACCGAAGTAGGTCCACTGAATCGCTTCCTGAGCGGTGGTCGCCGGACCAGAGATGTCATAGCCATATTTAGCGGCCATCTCTTTGATCTGGCCCAGTGCGCGGTGTTGTTCAGCGATTTCTTCACGCAGACGGATGGTCGCTTCCAGGTCTTCGCCGCTTTCCAGTTTCGCTTGCAGAGAGTTGAACTGGGCGAATTTGTCTTTCATCAGGAAGTCGATACCGTACAGCGCAACGCGACGGTAGTCACCGATGATACGACCACGACCGTAAGCATCCGGCAGACCCGTCAGCACGCCGGATTTACGGCAGCGCAGGATGTCCGGGGTATAGACGTCGAAAACGCCCTGGTTGTGAGTTTTACGGTACTCTGTGAAGATTTTTTTCAGCATCGGGTCCAGCTCGCGATTATACGCTTTGCAGGAACCTTCAACCATTTTGATACCACCGAACGGGATGATCGCACGTTTCAGCGGCGCTTCGGTCTGCAGACCAACGATTTTTTCCAGACCTTTCTCGATATAGCCCGCGTCGTGAGAGGTGATGGTGGAAGCCAGGGCAGTGTCAAAATCAACAGGCGCGTGAGTGCGGTTTTCCTGTTTTACACCTTCCATTACGGTGTCCCACAGCTTGGTGGTCGCTTCAGTCGCGCCAGCCAGGAAGGATTCGTCGCCTTCATATGGGGTGTAGTTTTTCTGAATAAAGTCACGGACGTTGACTTCATTCTGCCAGTCACCTTTCGCAAAACCTTCCCAGGCTGTGGCTAACTTTTCATTAAGCTCGGACATGTAACACCTACCTTCTTAAGTGGATTTTTTATTTACTGCCTGAAACAACCCTTAGTGATGGTCGTTGCCACGCAGGTAAATGACCCAGTATGTCAACCCGACCAGCAGACCCCCGCCGATAATGTTCCCGATAGTTACCGGAATCAGGTTATCAGTGATGAAGTTCATAACGGTCAAGTGAGAGAAACTTTCCGGAGTCGAACCGATGGCGGTCCAGAATTCCGGGCTTGCAAAGTTGCGGATTACGATACCCATCGGGATCATAAACATGTTGGCGATGCTGTGCTCAAAGCCGCTGGCAACGAACATCGCTACCGGCAGGACCATGATCATCGCTTTATCCATCAGGCTACGACCGGAATAGCTCATCCATACGGCGAGACAAACCATCAGGTTAGCGAGGATACCCAGGCTCACGGCCTCCACAAAAGTATGGTGCATTTTGTGGTCGGCGGTCTGCAGAACGTTTAGCCCCCAGCCGCCGTTGGCAGTCATATATTCGCCTGATAACCACATCAGCAGCACAAACAGCAGCGCGCCCACCAGGTTACCAAAATAGACGTTGAGCCAGTTTTTTGCCAGTTGCCCCCAGGTAATTCGACCGCTGGCTTTGGCCACCACGATCAGTACCGTAGAGGTAAAGAGGTCAGCGCCGCAGATAACGCACAGAATCAGACCCAGAGAAAAACAGATCCCACCGATAAGTTTGGCAATCCCATAAGGCATCGCGGCAGTGCCGGTGGTCGCGGTGATATAGAATACGAAAGCGATGGAGATGAAAACGCCAGCGGTGATCGCCAGATAAAACGTCTTCATCGGATGCTTCGTTGCTTTATAGACACCTGCTTCTTCGGCGACTTTCGCCATCGCGGCAGGGAGCAAAAGATCAAAAGGGTTGTCAGCTTTCACACTAACTCTCTCTTTATATAAGTTGGCGGTGAGATACTAACAAAGCATTATAGAATGGAAATTGATATAGATCATATCTCACCGGAACTATATGCCTTTTTAGTGTGTGGTTTTTATTGAAATTACCTCTAACTGCATGAAATATATATAGAAAATAATTTTTAAATTTTATAGATAATGTTGAATTATTTCTTTTTTACCCCCATTTTTGAGTTAATTAAAATGGAGTATTTTTATTAAATTTAACAATTGATAAATGATGAAATGGCGTTATTTAACATTAATTAACTTTACAACTACAAATTATAGGAGGCGCTTTCTCAGGGTTAAATAACGGAGCCGCTGAGGGCTCCGTTGTAAGCATGAACGATGGCGCAAGCTGGGCTTATTTTGCCCAAAACGCCGCTTTCGCCCGCTGCAGTTTTTCATAGGCTTTCAGCAGCGACTGATGGGCCGGGAAGGCCTGCAGATCGCTATCGACCGCCTGGAGACCATAGAACGGCGCTTCCCCGCTCAGCGCCGCGCTGGCGGCTTCGACCGCGTCGGCGCCGTACATACGGATGAAGGCGTTCAGGTACTGCAGCGGCTGACGCTCTTCTTCCTGGCTCAGCAGCAGCAGGGTTTGCAGACAGCGATAGTAGTTCGCGCGCTCCGCGCTGAAGACCGAAGCATTGAATTCCATGGTCCATTCGGTCCAGATCAGCGCCTGTTCCAGATCGCCGCCGGCCAGGGCCAGCATCGCTTTCAGCTCGCCGACGCGCAGGGTATACCAGCCGTTGTCTTTTCCGGTGGCGAGCCCCAGCAGTTCGCGAACGCGGGTGAAATCATCCAGACCCTCATCGTCCATCTGCTCGATCAGCGCCAGGTAATCTTCTTTATCCCACTCGCTGCCCGGCAGGGACAGAATGGTGTCCCGCAGATGAGCGCCCATGCTGTTGTTCGCCAGCCACAGGTCTTCCGCCGGGTATATGTCCGACATCCCCGGGACGATGATACGGCAGGCGTAAACGCCCAGGTGCTCGTAGTCGGCGATGTACACTTCTTTATCTTCGGCCTTGAAGATGGCCATCAGGGTGGCGAACTCTTCTTCGGTAGTACCAGAGAAGCTCCAGTCAACGAATGGATAGTCGGCGTCCTGCTTGAACATATCCCAGGAGATCAGGCCGCTGGAGTCGATAAAGTGGGTTTCGAGGTTCGCGTGCTCGGCGACCTCTTCGTCATCGAAGGTTGGCGGCGTGAAGACGTCGAGGTCTTTCAGGCTGCGGCCCTGCAGCAGTTCGGTGACGGTTCGCTCCAGCGCCACACCAAAGTCCGGGTGGGCGCCGAAGGAGGCGAAGCAGGTGCCGTTAGCCGGGTTAAACAGCACGACGCAGATAACCGGATATTTGCCGCCCAGCGAGCCATCATAGGCAAAGATCGGGAAACCTTCAGCTTCCAGTTTGGCGATCGACTCCACGACGCCCGGATAGCGCGCCATGACTTCCGCCGGGATCTCCGGCAGGCTGATGCTTTCAGCGATGATGCGGTTTTTAATGTGACGTTCAAAGACCTCTGACAGACCTTGTACCCGCGCTTCGTTGCGGGTGTTACCGGCGGACATGCCGTTGGAGACGTACAGGTTGCCGACAATATTCATCGGAATATAGACGGTTTCGCCGTCGGACTGGCGGGTAAAAGGCAGACCGCACACGCCGCGCTCATCGTTACCCGACTGCAGATCCACCAGCATACTGGCCGTTAACTGATCGTCAGGATCGTAGAACGCGCGCAGGCGGGCATCCAGCAGACCTTCCGGGACTTCATCATCCTCAGTCAGCGGGAACCACTTTTCGTTCGGGTAGTGAACAAACGGGCCGTTAGCGATAGTGTCGCCTAACCAGAAGTCGGCGAAGAAATAGTTAGTGGACAGACGTTCGAAATATTCGCCCAGCGCGGAGGCCAGGGCTGCCTTTTTGGTGGCGCCTTTACCATTGGTAAAGCACAGCGCGCACGCTTTATCGCGAATGTGAACGGACCACACGTGCGGCACCGGGTTCAGCCACGAGGCCTCTTCGATATCAAATCCGAGGTCGAGCAATTTCTGCTGGAAGCGAGCGATGGAATCTTCCAGGGCGGCATCTTTGCCGGGAATAAACGTTTGGGTCATGGCGATCACTTTTGTCGTACGGAAAGCGCGCAATGATACGGCTTTTATCTGACAGGTGCTATCTCCATCATCTGGCTATGCTTAGAGGCATCTTTAATACACAGGGAGATGGAAAATGAAAGCCTTTGACTGGCAGCGGATGGCGCTCGATAAAGTACCGGTGGAATTCCTGGCGGAGGTGGCGTTGCGCAGCCTCTATACCTTCGTTCTGGTCTTTATTTTCCTCAAGATTACCGGACGGCGCGGCGTGCGGCAGATGTCGCTGTTCGAGGTGCTGATTATTTTGACCCTCGGCTCGGCGGCGGGTGACGTGGCGTTTTATGACGATGTGCCGCTGCTGCCGGTGCTGGTGGTCTTCGTTACGCTGGCGCTACTGTATCGCGGCATTATGTGGCTGATGGGGCATAGCGAAAAGCTGGAGGATCTCCTGGAGGGGAAACCTATCGTAGTGGTGGAAGAGGGACAGTTGGCCTGGGAGAAGCTGCATGCGGAAAACATGACCGAATTCGAATTTTTTATGGAGCTGCGGGTCAACAGCGTCGAGCAGCTTGGCCAGGTCCGGCTGGCAATCCTCGAAACCAACGGGCAGATCAGCGTGTTTTATTATCCCGATGAAGAGGTGAGGGCCGGATTATCGATCCTTCCAGCGCATTGTACCACACGCTATACCACCATTCCGCAAGAGGGGATCTATGCCTGCGTGCGCTGCAGCATCGTAATGGCGATGCAGGCGGGAGAAAAACGAATATGTCCGCGCTGCGCAAATGCAGAATGGTCGAAGGCCAGCCGGGCGAAACGGCTTACCTGACAGCAAATATGTCGGTTTTATTACGTCAAGCCGATAGATTCTGTTGTGTGACGGCGGCCGCGTTTTACCGTCGGCGAGTTTTAGCCATTGCGGACCTTGTCACTGAATGATAAAACCGATAGCCACAGGAATAACTTATGCCCGCGGCGGGTCGCGGGC
>NZ_GL882861.1:78411-88928 GCF_000195655.1 Klebsiella sp. MS 92-3 | reverse complement strand
GCGGCGGTTCGCGGGCAAAACAACATAGCAACGTGGTGAGGGGAAATGGCTCAGGTCTATAACTTCAGTTCGGGCCCGGCAATGCTGCCGGCGGAAGTACTCAAACTGGCGCAGCAGGAACTGTGCGACTGGCACGGTCTGGGGACGTCGGTCATGGAGATCAGTCACCGTGGTAAGGAGTTTATCCAGGTGGCAGAAGAGGCAGAACAGGACTTCCGCGCTCTGCTGAACATCCCTTCCAACTATAAAGTTTTATTCTGCCACGGCGGCGGCCGCGGCCAGTTCGCCGGGATCCCGCTGAACATCCTCGGCGATAAAAAGGTCGCTGACTATGTGGACGCCGGTTACTGGGCGGCCAGCGCGGTCAAAGAGGCGAAGAAATACTGCACGCCGAACGTTATCGATGCGAAAATCACCGTCGACGGCAAGCGCGCTGTGAAGCCGATGAGCGAGTGGCAGCTGACCCCGGGAGCGGCCTATCTGCACTACTGCCCGAACGAAACCATTGACGGTATCGCGATTGATGAGACGCCGAACTTCGGCGACGACGTCATCGTGACCGCCGATTTCTCCTCCACCATTCTTTCCCGCGAAATTGACGTCAACCGCTTCGGCGTAATCTACGCCGGCGCGCAGAAGAATATCGGTCCGGCTGGGCTGACGCTGGTCATCGTGCGTGAAGATCTGCTGGGCAAAGCCAGCGTGGCCTGCCCGTCAATTCTTGACTACACCGTGTTAAGCGAGAATGACTCGATGTTTAACACACCGCCGACGTTCGCATGGTATCTGGCTGGACTGGTGTTTAAGTGGCTGAAGCAGCAGGGCGGGGTTGCCGCGATGGATAAAATCAACCAGCAGAAAGCCGAACTGCTCTACGGCGTGATCGATAACAGCGGCTTCTATCGTAACGATGTGGCGCAGGCCAACCGTTCGCGTATGAACGTACCGTTCCAGCTGGCGGACAGCGCCCTGGACAAACTGTTCCTCGAAGAGTCGTTTGCTGCCGGGCTGCACGCGCTGAAGGGCCACCGGGTGGTGGGCGGCATGCGTGCTTCCATCTACAACGCCATGCCGCTGGACGGCGTGAAGACGTTAACCGACTTTATGCTGGACTTCGAACGCCGCCACGGTTAATCGCCTGTTTCTTTCTTCCTCCCCGCGGCCTGTCTGCGGGGTTTTTATTCTGTTTGTTTGAGAGTGAAGTTTGATGGAATCCCTGACGTTACAACCCATCGCACGCGTAGAGGGCACCGTGAACCTGCCAGGTTCGAAAAGCGTCTCCAACCGCGCGCTGCTGCTGGCTGCCCTGGCCCGCGGCACGACGGTGCTGACCAACCTGCTGGACAGCGACGATGTGCGCCATATGCTGAATGCCCTGAGTGCGCTGGGGGTTCAATATACCCTGTCTGCCGACCGCACCCGCTGCGAAGTGACCGGCAACGGCGGCCCGTTGCGCTCTGCCGCGGCGCTGGAGCTGTTCCTTGGCAACGCCGGTACCGCGATGCGTCCGCTGGCGGCGGCCCTGTGCCTTGGCAGCAACGATATCGTGCTGACCGGCGAACCGCGGATGAAAGAGCGTCCGATCGGCCATCTGGTGGATGCCCTGCGTCAGGGCGGCGCTCAGATCGACTATCTGGAGCAGGAAAATTATCCACCGCTGCGCCTGCGCGGCGGTTTTCAGGGCGGCAACGTCGAGGTTGACGGCAGCGTCTCCAGCCAGTTCCTGACCGCGCTGCTGATGACCGCGCCGCTGGCGCCGCAGGATACCGTCATCGTCATTAAGGGCGATCTGGTGTCGAAACCCTATATCGACATTACGCTGCACCTGATGAAAACCTTCGGCGTTGAGGTGGACAATCAGTCTTATCAGCGATTTGTGGTGCGCGGCAAGCAGCAGTATCAGTCGCCGGGAGATTACCTGGTGGAAGGCGATGCTTCCTCGGCCTCGTATTTCCTCGCCGCTGGCGCCATTAAGGGCGGCACGGTAAAAGTCACCGGTATCGGCCGCAACAGCGTACAGGGCGACATTCGTTTCGCCGACGTACTGGAGAAAATGGGCGCCACCGTCACCTGGGGCGACGATTTCATCGCCTGCACCCACGGCGAGCTCAAGGCGGTCGATATGGATATGAACCATATCCCGGACGCCGCGATGACCATCGCCACCGCCGCGCTGTTCGCGCAAGGGACCACTACCCTGCGCAATATCTACAACTGGCGGGTCAAGGAGACGGACCGTCTGTTCGCCATGGCGACCGAGCTGCGTAAAGTGGGCGCCGAGGTGGAAGAGGGGGAAGATTATATCCGCATCACCCCGCCGGCAAAGTTGAAGTACGCAGAAATCGGCACCTATAACGACCACCGGATGGCGATGTGCTTCTCGCTGGTAGCGCTGTCTGATACGCCGGTGACCATCCTTGATCCCAAATGTACGGCCAAAACGTTCCCTGACTACTTTGAGCAGCTGGCGCGGATCAGTACCCTCGCCTGAGTAAAACTTTGTCATCCCGCGGGCTGATATCCTGTCAGCCCGCTATAATTGCGCAAAACTTCTGCTTTTCATTTCCTGTAGTCCGTAATTTACAAGCAATGCTCACTTTCCGGCGTATTGATGCGTATAATGCGCGGCGTTTATATTCCATGCGCCTTGCTGAAGGAGAAAAAGATGACGGCGAATATTCCGGTAATCACCATTGATGGGCCTGGCGGTGCGGGTAAAGGTACGTTGTGCAAGGCAATGGCGGAAGCGCTGGGCTGGCATCTGTTAGATTCAGGCGCGATCTACCGCGTTCTGGCGCTGGCGGCGCTGCATCATCATGTCGACGTGGAGTCCGAAGAGGCGCTGGTGCCCCTGGCTGCCCATCTTGACGTGCGTTTTATTTCTACTGACGGCAACCTGGAAGTGGTGCTGGAAGGGGAAGATGTCAGTAGCGAAATTCGCACTCAGGAGGTCGCGAACGCGGCCTCGAAAGTGGCGGCTTTTCCGCGCGTTCGCGAAGCGCTGCTGCGCCGCCAGCGCGCCTTCCGCGAACTGCCGGGGCTTATCGCCGACGGTCGCGATATGGGAACGGTAGTTTTCCCGGACGCGCCGGTGAAAATTTTCCTCGATGCCTCGGCCGACGAGCGGGCGCATCGCCGCATGCGGCAGTTGCAGGAAAAGGGCTTTGATGTTAACTTTGAACGTCTTTTGTCCGAGATAAAAGAGCGTGACGATCGCGACCGAAATCGCGCCGTGGCGCCGCTTGTCCCGGCTGCCGATGCATTAGTTCTCGATTCAACCGAACTAAACATTGAGCAAGTGATTGAAAAAGCGCTACAATATGCGCGCGAAAAATTGGCCGTTGCGTAGGCCTTAACCGGTAACGCGCCGAAGCCTCCGAATTATAGCAGTACCCCGCGGCAATGGATGGTCAGCGGGTATGTGAAACAACCCCATCCGGCACGGAGCCAGGTGGACGTTAATATTAACCTGAAGATTAAACATGACTGAATCTTTTGCTCAACTGTTTGAAGAATCCTTAAAAGAAATCGAAACCCGCCCGGGTTCCATCGTTCGTGGTGTTGTTGTTGCTATCGACAAAGACGTAGTACTGGTTGACGCCGGTCTGAAATCTGAGTCCGCCATCCCGGCTGAGCAGTTCAAAAACGCCCAGGGCGAGCTGGAAATCCAGGTTGGTGACGAAGTTGACGTTGCTCTGGATGCAGTAGAAGACGGCTTCGGTGAAACTCTGCTGTCCCGTGAGAAAGCTAAACGTCACGAAGCTTGGATCACGCTGGAAAAAGCTTACGAAGACGCTGAAACTGTTACCGGTGTTATCAACGGCAAAGTTAAAGGTGGCTTCACTGTTGAGCTGAACGGTATTCGTGCGTTCCTGCCGGGTTCCCTGGTAGACGTTCGTCCGGTGCGCGACACGCTGCACCTGGAAGGCAAAGAGCTTGAGTTCAAAGTCATCAAGCTGGACCAGAAGCGTAACAACGTTGTTGTTTCTCGTCGTGCCGTTATCGAATCCGAAAACAGCGCAGAGCGCGATCAGCTGCTGGAAAACCTGCAGGAAGGCATGGAAGTCAAAGGTATCGTTAAGAACCTCACTGACTACGGTGCATTCGTTGATCTGGGCGGCGTTGACGGCCTGCTGCACATCACCGATATGGCCTGGAAACGCGTTAAGCATCCGAGCGAAATCGTAAACGTTGGCGACGAAATCACTGTTAAAGTGCTGAAGTTCGACCGCGAGCGTACCCGTGTATCCCTGGGCCTGAAACAGCTGGGCGAAGATCCGTGGGTGGCTATCGCTAAACGTTATCCGGAAGGTACCAAACTGACCGGTCGCGTGACCAACCTGACCGACTACGGCTGCTTCGTTGAAATCGAAGAGGGCGTTGAAGGCCTGGTTCACGTTTCCGAAATGGATTGGACCAACAAAAACATCCACCCGTCCAAAGTTGTTAACGTTGGCGACGTTGTGGAAGTAATGGTTCTGGATATCGACGAAGAGCGTCGTCGTATCTCCCTGGGTCTGAAGCAGTGCAAATCTAACCCATGGCAGCAGTTCGCGGAAACCCACAACAAGGGCGACCGTGTTGAAGGTAAAATCAAGTCTATCACTGACTTCGGTATCTTCATCGGCCTGGACGGCGGCATCGACGGCCTGGTTCACCTGTCTGACATCTCCTGGAACGTTGCAGGCGAAGAAGCAGTTCGTGAATACAAAAAAGGCGACGAAATCGCAGCAGTTGTTCTGCAGGTTGACGCAGAGCGTGAGCGTATCTCCCTGGGCGTTAAACAGCTCGCGGAAGATCCGTTCAACAACTACGTTGCTCTGAACAAGAAAGGCGCTATCGTTGTTGGTAAAGTGACTGCAGTTGACGCTAAAGGCGCAACCGTAGAACTGGCTGACGGCGTAGAAGGTTACCTGCGTGCTTCTGAAGCATCCCGTGACCGCGTTGAAGACGCAACTCTGGTTCTGAGCGTTGGCGACGAAGTTGAAGCGAAATTCACCGGCGTGGATCGTAAGAACCGCGTAGTGAGCCTGTCTGTACGTGCGAAAGACGAAGCGGAAGAAAAAGACGCTATCGCTACCGTGAACAAGCAGGAAGACGCGAACTTCTCCAACAACGCTATGGCTGAAGCGTTCAAAGCAGCGAAAGGCGAGTAATCTTTGTCATTCAGGTAATAACAACCTGAATAGCGACGAGTTTACTTGACAGATTGCAGGATTCGTCCTGTAATCAAGCACAAAGGGCGGCTACGGCCGCCCTTGTTTAAGCTGTTAGCTAATTTTTGCCTTGAAGGAAACCGGAGGAATAATGACCAAGTCAGAATTGATTGAAAGACTTGCCAGCCAGCAATCTCACATTCCGGCGAAAGCGGTGGAAGATGCTGTTAAAGAAATGCTGGAACATATGGCCTCAACGCTTGCTCAAGGTGAGCGCATTGAAATCCGCGGTTTCGGCAGCTTTTCTCTGCACTATCGAGCACCTCGCACCGGACGTAACCCGAAAACTGGTGATAAAGTCGAACTGGAAGGTAAGTACGTTCCGCACTTTAAGCCCGGGAAAGAATTACGTGACCGCGCCAATATTTATGAAGGGTGAGTTGCACGACGTGCAGCCTGCCTGACGATAAAGAAAGCACCTTCGGGTGCTTTTTTTGTGCCCGCCATTTACGGCCATCCTCACAAAAAAAGCGTGCCCGGCTGCAAGCGAGGCGATTGTCTGGAATACGCCGCGCAAGCCTGAATTCGCCGCCAGGACGCCAGCACCGCTTTGCGTAACACTGCCCACTCACAGGGAGGTGTTTATGCGTCTACCATGGCTTACCGGATGCGCCATCATTGCAATGCTGCCGCTTCTCTGGCTACCCGTCTTGCCGGGCCCGTACAGTCTGGCGGGCGCGAGCGCACTGGCGCTGGCGCTGATTCGTCTGCATGGAAGGGCCGTCGCCGGAGTGGCGATGACGCTTCTGCTGGTGGTCTGGGGAGTATTGAGCGCGCATCAGGCGCTGTGGCCGACCCGGCACCTTACCGGCGCCATCCGGCAAGCGGAAGTGATCCTTAGCGAGACGGATGGCCAGACCTTGCACCGTGGACAAATGGTGCGCCTGCGGGGCCGCTATCTGTTTCCCCCGGTAGGCGTAACGCTATACGGGGAACTTGCACCTGCGCCAGCCTGTGCGGGTCAACACTGGCTGATGACGCTGCGCCTGCGCCCGGTGCACGGGCAGCTCAATGACGGGGGCTTCGACAGCCAGCGCTATGCGCTGGCGCAGCACCGACCGCTGAGCGGAGGGATCGTCGCCGCTTCCGCGCTGGATGCCCGCTGCAGTCTGCGCGCCCGCTATCTGGCGTCGCTGACCCGGCGACTGCAGACTTATCCCTGGCGCGCGGTGATGTTGGGATTAGGAATGGGGGAGCGGCTGTCTCTGCCGACGGAGATAAAGGTCCTGATGCAGAACACGGGCACTTCCCATCTGATGGCTATCTCGGGTCTGCATATCGCTCTCGCGGCTTCTCTTATCATGCTGTTGCTGCGCGGCGTGCAGTATATTCTCCCGGGCCGCTGGATTGGCTGGCGGTTGCCGCTGCTGGCCGGGCTGGCCGGCGCCGTCGGCTATGCCTGGCTGACCGGTATGCAGCCGCCGGCGCTGCGCACCTGCGTAGGGTTGGGCATGTGCTGCGCCTTACGCTTGTCGGGCCAGCGATGGACGGCGTGGCAGGTGTGGCTCTGCTGTCTGGGAGCGATACTGGTTGCCGACCCGCTGGCGGTCCTGTCGCAAAGCCTGTGGCTATCTGCCTTCGCCGTGGCGGGGCTGATCTTCTGGTTCCAGTGGCTCCCGTTGCCTGCCGGCCGCTGGCGCTGGCCGTGGAAGACCATAATTGCTCTTGTTCATTTGCAGGCTGGCGTGACGCTGCTGCTGCTGCCGCTGCAGTTGTTGCTATTCCATGGAGTCAGCCTGACGTCGATGGCGGCTAATTTGCTGGCGGTACCGTTAGTCACCCTGTTGGCGGTGCCGCTTATTCTGACCGCGATGCTGGTGCATCTCTCGGGGCCGGAGATAGTGGAGTCGCTACTCTGGCTGGCGGCCGATCGCGTGCTGGCCGTATTGTTCTGGGGATTAAGACGTTTACCGGACGGCTGGTTGACGCTGGATGCTCGCTGGCTGTGGATCAGTAGCCTGCCGTGGCTGTTGGTGATGGGCTGGCGTTTTCAGAGCTGGCGGCATTCACCGGCGCTGTGTCTCAGCGTGCTGTTTTTACTGACGCGGCCATTCAGCCGACAACCGCCTGCGGACGAATGGCGGGTGACGATGCTGGATGTCGGGCAGGGGCTGGCGATGGTGATCGAGCGTCACGGTAAGGCATTGCTTTACGATACCGGGCCGGCTTGGCCGCAGGGTGATAGCGGTCAACAGGTGATTATCCCGTGGTTGCGCTGGCACCATCTGCAGCTGCAAGGGATTATGCTGAGCCATGAACATCTGGATCATCGCGGCGGCCTTGATTCAGTGCTGCAGGCATGGCCGCAGGCGTGGGTGCGCAGCCCGTTAGGCTGGGCGCATCATCTGCCGTGTCATCGCGGTGAGCGCTGGCAATGGCAGGGACTCAACTTCCAGGCCCTGTGGCCGCTGCCGGGCAGCACGGCAAAGGGTAACAATCATTCCTGTGTGGTGCGGATCGATGATGGTCGCTCCAGCATCCTGCTCACCGGCGATATAGAGCGTCAGGCGGAGCAGGCGATGATCAGCCGTTACTGGCGGCATCTGACGTCTACACTTATTCAGGTTCCCCACCACGGCAGCAATACCTCCTCCAGCGCGCTGCTGATCCGCCGGGTGGATGGCGCGGCCGCGCTGGCCTCCGCTTCGCGCTACAATGCGTGGTGGATGCCCTCGTACAAGGTGGTTCAGCGCTACCGCCAGCGGGGTTATCGCTGGTTCGC
The DNA here is from genome assembly GCF_000195655.1 of Klebsiella sp. MS 92-3. Classification (NCBI taxonomy): domain Bacteria; kingdom Pseudomonadati; phylum Pseudomonadota; class Gammaproteobacteria; order Enterobacterales; family Enterobacteriaceae; genus Klebsiella; species Klebsiella sp. MS 92-3. Next base: position 80,990 of record NZ_GL882861.1, on the reverse strand, counting down.
CACGCCGCAGCAGGGGCAGATAACGGTGGTTTTTTCCGCAGAAGGGTGGCAAATCCATAGCTTACGGGATCAAGTTTTACCGCGTTGGTATCATCAGTGGTTTGGCGCGCCCGCCGATAACGGGTAGAATATGCGGCTATTTCAACACAAGCTGGTTTATTGAATGCAGAACGATAAAGATCTCTCCACGTGGCAGACCTTCCGCCGACTTTGGCCGATTATCGCGCCGTTTAAAGCCGGGCTAATCGTAGCGGCGGTGGCGTTGGTGCTTAACGCGGGCAGTGACACCTTCATGTTATCGCTTCTTAAACCGTTATTGGATGATGGTTTTGGTAAAACGGATCGCTCAGTGCTGCTATGGATGCCGCTGGTGGTTATCGGCCTGATGGTGCTGCGTGGGATCACCAGCTACATCTCGAGCTATTGTATTTCCTGGGTTTCCGGCAAAGTGGTGATGACCATGCGTCGTCGCCTGTTCGGCCACATGATGGGTATGCCGGTGGCCTTCTTTGACAAGCAGTCTACCGGAACGCTGCTGTCACGCATCACCTATGATTCTGAGCAGGTCGCCTCCTCCTCTTCCAGCGCGCTGATCACCGTGGTCCGCGAAGGGGCATCGATTATCGGTCTGTTCGTGATGATGTTCTATTACAGCTGGCAGCTGTCGCTGATCCTGATCGTACTGGCGCCGATTGTGTCGGTGGCGATCCGCGTGGTCTCCAAGCGTTTTCGCAATATCAGTAAGAATATGCAGAACACGATGGGGCAGGTCACCACCAGCGCCGAGCAGATGCTGAAAGGGCACAAAGAGGTGCTGATGTTTGGCGGCCAGGAAGTGGAAACCAAACGTTTTGATAAAGTCAGCAATAAAATGCGTCTGCAGGGGATGAAGATGGTTTCCGCCTCGTCTATCTCCGACCCGATCATTCAGCTTATCGCCTCCCTGGCGCTGGCCTTTGTCCTGTATGCCGCCAGCTTCCCGAGCGTGATGGACACCCTGACCGCCGGGACCATTACCGTGGTCTTCTCCTCGATGATTGCGCTGATGCGTCCGCTGAAGTCGCTGACCAACGTCAATGCCCAGTTCCAGCGCGGGATGGCGGCGTGCCAGACGCTGTTTGCGATCCTCGATTCCGAGCAGGAAAAAGACGAAGGTACGCGGGTCATTGAGCGGGCGAAAGGCAATCTCAAGTTCGAGAACGTCACCTTTACCTACCCGGGTCGCGAAGTGGCCGCGCTGCGCAATATCAATCTCGATATCCCGGAAGGGAAAACAGTGGCGCTGGTGGGGCGCTCAGGGTCGGGTAAATCGACCATTGCCAGCCTGATCACCCGCTTCTACGATGTCGACGAGGGGCAGATCCTGCTGGATGGCCACGACCTGCGCGAGTACAAGCTGAGCTCGCTGCGCGACCAGGTGGCGCTGGTTTCACAAAACGTGCATCTGTTCAACGATACCGTCGCCAACAATATCGCCTATGCCCGTACCGAAGAGTACAGCCGCGAGCAGATTGAAGAGGCCGCGCGCATGGCCTACGCCATGGATTTCATTAACAAGATGGATAATGGTCTGGATACCATCATCGGCGAGAATGGCGTGATGCTGTCCGGCGGCCAGCGCCAGCGTATTGCTATTGCCCGCGCGCTGCTGCGTAACAGCCCGATCCTGATCCTTGATGAAGCCACCTCGGCGCTGGATACCGAGTCCGAGCGTGCCATTCAGGCGGCGCTGGATGAGCTGCAGAAAAACCGTACCTCGCTGGTTATCGCTCACCGTCTGTCGACCATTGAGCAGGCTGATGAAATCGTGGTGGTTGAAGACGGGCGGATCGTGGAGCGCGGAACGCACCATGATCTGCTGGAGCATAAGGGCGTGTACGCCCAGCTGCATAAGATGCAATTCGGCGAATGATCGCGCGCATCTGGTCCGGGGAATCGCCGCTGTGGCGCCTGCTGCTGCCGCTCTCCTGGCTGTATGGCCTGGTGAGCGGGGTGATTCGCCTCAGCTATCAGCTGGGGTGGCAAAAAGCCTGGCGCGCGCCGGTGCCGGTGGTGGTGGTTGGTAACCTGACCGCCGGCGGCAATGGCAAAACGCCGGTGGTGATCTGGCTGGTGGAGCAGCTGCAGCAGCGCGGTATTCGCGTTGGCGTCGTGTCTCGCGGCTACGGCGGTAAAGCTGAACGCTATCCGCTGGTGTTGGACGACAGAACCAGTACGGCGCTGGCGGGTGATGAACCGGTGTTGATCCATCAGCGTACCGGTGCCCCGGTCGCTGTCGCTCCGCTACGCAGCGACGCGGTAAAAGCATTGCTCAGCGCGCACGATCTGCAGATGATTGTGACCGACGACGGGTTGCAGCACTATAAGCTTGCGCGGGACAGAGAAATTGTCGTTATTGACGGCGTGCGCCGCTTTGGCAACGGCTGGTGGCTGCCTGCCGGGCCGATGCGCGAGCGGGCGTCGCGCTTGCAAAGCGTTGATGCGGTTATCGTTAACGGCGGCGTGGCGCGTCCGGGTGAGATCCCGATGCGGCTGCGCCCAGGGATGGCGGTTAACCTGCTTACCGGCGAACGTCGCGG
>NZ_GL882861.1:73500-78226 GCF_000195655.1 Klebsiella sp. MS 92-3 | reverse complement strand
GGGCGCCCCCCCCCCCCCCCCCCCCCCCGCGCTTCTTCGCCACCCTCGAAAGCTGCGGCGTCCAGCCGGTCAAAACCGTGGCGCTGGCGGACCATCAGGCGCTGAGCCAGGCTGATGTCGCCGCCCTGGTGACCGCCGATCAGACGCTGCTGATGACCGAGAAAGATGCCGTGAAATGTCGCGATTTCGCCGCTGCAAACTGGTGGTATTTACCGGTCGACGCCATAATGGCCGATGAACGCGCACAGCGGTTGCTTGCGGACTTAGCGACGTTGGCGCAACGTTAACTGACGCGCCGGCTTTGCTCGCCGCTGTGCTGGAATTCCTGACGGAGAACCTGCATGTCGGTATTGCAACTATCGCTTAACGAGGCGCGCCACCTCCATCTCGCGGCGCAGGGGTTGTTAAAGAAGCCCCGACGTCGCGCTCGCCCGAAAGACATTCTTTCCACCATCCAGCAGATGTCGCTGCTGCAAATCGATACCATCAACGTGGTGGCCCGCAGCCCCTACCTGGTGCTGTTCAGCCGTCTTGGCAGCTATCCGCAGCACTGGCTGGATGAGTCGCTGCGCAACGGCGAGCTAATGGAATACTGGGCGCATGAAGCCTGCTTTCTGCCGCGCAGCGATTTCGCCCTGGTGCGCCATCGCATGTTGAATCCCGACAATATGGGCTGGAAATACCATCGCGCGTGGATGGAGGAGCATGCCGGGAGTATTGCCGAGCTGGTGGCGCATATCGGGCAAAACGGCCCGGTTCGCTCGGCGGATTTTACCCACCCGCGCAAAGGCGCCAGCGGCTGGTGGGAGTGGAAACCGCATAAGCGCCACCTGGAAGGGCTGTTTACCGCCGGCGAAGTGATGGTGGTGGAGCGGCGCAATTTTCACCGCGTGTATGATCTAACCCGGCGGGTGATGCCGGACTGGGACGACGAGCGCGACGCGCTCTCCCGCGAAGACGCAGAGGCCATTATGTTGCGCAATAGCGCCCGTAGTCTCGGCATCTTCCGCGCCCAGTGGCTGGCCGATTACTATCGCTTGCGCCAGCCGTCGCTACCGGGTCTGCTGGCGGCCTGGCAGGAAGAGGGGCTGGTGGTGCCGGTTAACGTGGAAGCACTCGGCGAGATGTGGCTGCATCACGAGGCGCTGGCGCAGCTGGAGACCGCGCCCGGCGGTAAGCTGACCGCCAGCCATAGCGCCGTGCTCTCGCCCTTCGACCCGGTGGTCTGGGATCGGAAACGCGCTGAGCAGCTGTTCAACTTCAGCTATCGCCTGGAGTGTTATACCCCGGCGCCGAAGCGTCAGTATGGCTACTTCGTACTGCCTCTGCTGCACCAGGGAAAACTGGTCGGGCGGATGGACAGTAAAATACATCGCAAAAGCCGGGAGCTGGAGATCTTCGCTCTGTGGCTGGAGGAGGGGGTGAAGATCACCCGTGGTCTGGAGCAGGGGCTGCGCCGGGCGATTAACGACTTCGCACGCTGGCAATCGGCAGAGCGGATCCTTTGCCGACGCCTGCCGGAAGGGCTGTTTGTCGGCCAGGAGCAGGGGTGGGAAATCGACGCCGATTGATCCCGGCGCCTGCCTTCCTGTGATATGCTGCTGAGAAATCTATCCGGTCCATCAGGAGGAAACATGGATCACCGTTTACTTGAAATCATCGCCTGCCCGGTCTGTAACGGCAAGCTGTATTACAGTCAGGATAAGCAAGAACTTATTTGCAAACTTGATAGCCTGGCGTTTCCGCTGCGCGACGGTATCCCGGTGCTGCTGGAGACAGAGGCGCGTCCGCTGGCGCTAGAAGAGAGTCACTCATGAGTTTCGTGGTCATTATTCCTGCGCGTTTCGCCTCCACGCGCCTGCCGGGAAAACCACTGCAGGACATTAATGGTAAGCCGATGATTGTCCATGTGCTGGAGCGCGCTCGCGAATCCGGCGCGGATCGCATTATTGTCGCCACCGATCACGAAGATGTCGCCCGGGCGGTTGAAGCCGCCGGCGGCGAGGTCTGTATGACCCGCGCCGACCATCAGTCCGGCACCGAACGGCTGGCGGAAGTGGTGGAAAAGTGTGCGTTCAGCGATGACACCATTATCGTCAATATTCAGGGCGATGAGCCGATGATCCCCCCGGCGATTGTCCGCCAGGTGGCGGAGAATCTGGCTGCCAGCAGCAGCGGAATGGCGACGCTGGCGGTACCGATCCATGATGCGGAAGAGGCGTTTAATCCGAATGCGGTCAAAGTGGTGATGGATGCCGAGGGTTACGCGCTCTATTTCTCCCGCGCGACTATTCCCTGGGATCGCGATCGCTTTGCCCAAACCCGCGAGACCATCGGTGACTCCCTGCTGCGGCACATCGGCATCTATGGCTATCGCGCCGGCTTTATCCGCCGCTATGTCAGCTGGGCGCCGAGCCCGCTGGAGCAGATTGAAATGCTCGAGCAGCTGCGAGTGCTGTGGTATGGCGAGAAAATCCATGTCGCCGTGGCGGCCGAAGTGCCCGGCACCGGCGTGGATACCCCGGAAGATCTGGAGCGCGTCCGCGCTGAGCTGCGTTAGTCCTCTGTCCCCTCCTTGCTGGAGGGGATATCCCCGTCGGTTTTTCGCTTTTTTTACCCCTTTTTGATCTTATCCGATGACAAGCCAGGTGCGGGCGCTCATTATGAAACCAGTAGTGTTCATAGGGGTAATCGACAATGGAACAGTTGCGAACCGAACTCAGTCATCTTCTTGGCGAAAAGCTAAGCCGGGTGGAGTGTGTCAGTGAACAAGCCGCTACGGCGCTGTGGTTCCTGTACGATGCGCAGGGAAACCCGATGCCGCTGCTGGCGCGAAGTTTCACCACGCCCGGCGTGGCGCGGCAGCTGGCATGGAAGATCTCGACCCTGGCGCGTAATGGTACGGTGCGTATGCCGGTGGTTTATGGCGTCATGACGCACGAAGAACATCCCGGACCAGATGTGCTGCTGCTTGAGCGCCTGCGCGGCGTACCGGTGGAGGCGCCGACGCGCACCCCGGCGCGCTGGGAGCAACTGCAGGAGCAAATCGTCGAGGGGCTGCTGGCGTGGCATCGGCAGGACAGTGGCGGCTGCGTGGGAATGGTCGACAATACCCAGGAAAACCTATGGCCGAACTGGTACCGCCAGCGGGTAGAGATATTGTGGAGCACCCTGAACCTGTATCAGGACACCGGTCTCACCATGCAGGATAAGCGCCTTTTGTTCCGCTCCCGCGAGTGCCTTCCGGAGCTGTTCCGCGATTTCAATGATAATGCTGTGCTGGTGCATGGCAACTTCACTCTGCGCAGCATGCTAAAAGATCCGCGCAGCGATCAGCTGCTGGCGATGGTGGGGCCGGGGATGATGCTGTGGGCGCCACGCGAGTATGAACTGTTCCGCCTTGCTGAAGGCGGCCAGGCGGAACAGCTGCTGTGGCGCTACCTGCAGCAGGCGCCAGTTTCCGAGGCCTTTGTCTGGCGGCGCTGGCTTTATCTGCTGTGGGATGAGGTGGATAGTCTGGTCAACACCGGGCGCTTTGATCGCGCCCGTTTTGACCTCGCTGCAAAATCACTCCTGCCCTGGCTCGCCTGAGCTGCCTTTCAGCCATTGCCAGACGCGACCAAGGGTTTCATAGCCGACCCGGTCGCTGTGCATCAGCCACACTGGAGAAGGAATGGCCCGCTCCCACGGATTGAGCGGCGAGGTCACCGCCAGCTGATTGGCCGGCGCAGGAAGCGGATCCAGGCCGGCATGGCGAAAGAATATCATCGCCCGCGGAAGGTGTGACGCCGAGGTGACCAGCAGGAAGGGCGCGTCGCCGATGGCGCGCTTCACCGCCAGCGCTTCCTCTTCTGTATCTTTCGGCCGACCGAGCACAATGATATCGCTGCGAGGTACGCCAAGGCTCTCCGCCACTCTCGCCCCGGCTTCCGCCGTGCTGACGGGATTCGTTTTCGCCGCCGCGCCGGTAAAGATCATTTTCGAACCGGGATTCGCCTGCCACAGGCGGATGCCCTCCGTCAGGCGCGGCAGGCTGTTATTGATAAGATTAGAGCTTGGCGCCCACTCCGGATTCCAGGTATAGCCGCCGCCCAGCACCACCACGTAGTTCACCGGCTGCTCGCCGCGCCAGGTGGGGTAGGTATCTTCAATCGGTTTCAGCAGGCTGTCGGCCACGGGCTGAAGGCTCAGCAGCGTCAGCAGCAGCCAGCCGAGGCTCACGCATAGCTTCCCGGTACGCTGAAAGCGGCTGAACCATAACAGCGCGATCCCGATACCGATCAGCAACAGTAAGGCGGGTAGCGGCAACAGCAGGCCGCCGACGATCTTTTTTAGCGTGAAAAGCATGCCAGATGGTTCCTTTTTTAACCATATAACCAAAGTTATGTTCGGATCTTATAACAGATCGCTTCATTCTCGGCGCGGGTATGACAAAATAGCGGTTTTGTGTTGGCTTGTGGAGTCACTCGTGCAGGATCGCAATTTCGATGACATTGCTGAAAAGTTTTCGCGCAATATTTACGGCACCACAAAAGGCCAGTTGCGTCAGGCGATCCTCTGGCAGGATCTGGAACCGCTGTTGGCGCAGCTGGGGCCGGGACCGCTGAGGGTGCTGGATGCCGGCGGCGGGGAAGGGCAAACGGCCATCAAAGTCGCGCAACTGGGCCATCACGTGACGCTGTGCGATCTCTCCGCTGAGATGGTGGCTCGCGCCCGCCAGGCGGCC
>NZ_GL882861.1:65605-73403 GCF_000195655.1 Klebsiella sp. MS 92-3 | reverse complement strand
GGCGGCCGCCGATAAAGGTGTGATCGACAACATGCATTTTGTACAATGCGCGGCTCAGGATATTGCGCAGCATTTGGAAAGCCCGGTCGATCTGGTACTGTTTCATGCGGTGCTGGAGTGGGTGGCGGAGCCCCAGGAAATACTGCATACCCTGTGGTCGACGCTGCGTGCTGGCGGTGGACTGTCATTGATGTTCTACAATGCTAACGGCCTGTTGATGCACAATATGGTTGCCGGTAATTTTGATTACGTTCAACTGGGCATGCCAAAAAAGAAAAAACGCACGCTGTCGCCGGATTATCCGCGTGAACCACAGCAGGTTTATCACTGGCTGGAAGAGATTGGCTGGCAGATCGTCAGCAAAACCGGCGTGCGGGTGTTTCATGATTATCTGCGTGAAAAACGCCAACAGCATGACAGCTATGCGGCGCTGCTGGCGCTGGAGACGCGCTACTGTCGTCAGGAGCCGTATCTCAGCCTGGGCCGTTATATTCATGTCACCGCGCTTAAGAGCCAGGCTCATAGCCGCAGATGCAAGGATAAAGTATGAGTGAATTTTCCCAGACAGTCCCCGAACTGGTTGCCTGGGCCAGAAAAAATGATTTTTCAATCTCGCTACCGGTCGACAGACTCTCTTTTCTGCTGGCGATCGCCACTCTGAACGGTGAACGACTGGAAGGGGAAATGAGCGAGGGTGAACTGGTGGATGCGTTCCGCCACGTCAGTGATGCGTTTGAGCAGACCAGCGAAACCATCAGCCAGCGCGCCAATAACGCGATCAACGATTTGGTGCGCCAGCGTCTGCTGAACCGCTTTACCAGCGAAATTACCGAAGGCAATGCGATCTATCGCCTGACGCCGTTGGGGATTGGGATCACCGATTATTATATCCGTCAGCGCGAATTCTCGACGCTGCGTCTCTCGATGCACGATCGTTGCCGGCGAGCTGAAGCGCGCGGCGGACGCCGCGGAAGAGGGCGGTGATGAATTCCACTGGCATCGCAACGTTTTTGCGCCGCTGAAGTATTCCGTAGCGGAAATTTTCGACAGCATCGACCTGACGCAGCGCATTATGGATGAGCAGCAGCAGCTGGTGAAAGACGATATCGCGCAGTTGTTGAATAAAGACTGGCGCGCGGCGATTTCCAGCTGTGAACTGCTGCTGTCGGAAACCTCCGGCACCCTGCGCGAACTGCAGGATACGCTGGATGCGGCAGGGGATAAGCTGCAGGCGAACCTGCTGCGCATTCAGGACTCGACCATGGCGCGCGACGATCTCCATTTTGTCGATCGGCTGGTGTTCGATCTGCAAAGCAAGCTCGACCGCATCGTCAGCTGGGGTCAGCAGGCGATTGACCTGTGGATCGGCTACGACCGCCATGTGCACAAGTTTATCCGTACCGCTATCGATATGGATAAGAACCGCGTCTTCGCCCAGCGTCTGCGCCAGTCGGTACAGACCTATTTTGATGAACCGTGGGCGCTAACTTACGCCAACGCCGACCGCCTGCTGGATATGCGCGATGAAGAGATGGCCCTGCGCGATGAAGAGGTCACCGGCGAGCTGCCGGCGGACCTCGAATTTGAAGAGTTTAACGAAATTCGCGAGCAGCTGGCGGCGCTGATCGAAGCGCAGCTGGCGGTCTATAAAGAGAAAGGAATACCGCTGGATCTCGGCCTGGTGGCGCGGGAGTTCCTGGCGCAGTATCCGCGCGGGCGTCACTTCGACGTGGCGCGGATCGTCGTGGATCAGGCGGTACAGCTGGGCGTCGCCCAGGCAGATTTCACCGGACTGCCGGCAAAATGGCAGCCGATTAATGATTACGGAGCCAAGGTACAGGCGCATGTCATTGACAAATATTGAACAAGTGATGCCGGTTAAGCTGGCGCAGGCGTTGGCCAATCCGTTATTTCCGGCGCTGGACAGCGCCCTGCGCGCGGGCCGTCATATCGGTCTCGACGAGCTGGATAATCACGCATTTTTGATGGATTTTCAGGATTACCTGGAAGAGTTTTACGCTCGCTATAACGTCGAGCTGATCCGCGCGCCGGAGGGATTCTTCTACCTGCGCCCGCGGTCCACCACGCTGATTTCGCGCTCGGTACTGTCCGAGCTGGATATGATGGTGGGCAAAATTCTTTGCTATCTCTATCTCAGCCCGGAGCGCCTGGCGAACGAAGGGATTTTTACCCAGCAGGAGCTCTATGACGAGCTGCTGACCCTGGCCGATGAATCCAGGCTGCTGAAGCTGGTGAACAACCGTTCCACCGGTTCGGATCTGGACCGCCAGAAGCTGCAGGAAAAAATGCGGGCCTCGCTTAACCGCTTACGCCGTCTGGGGATGGTGTGGTTTATGGGCCACGATAGCAGCAAGTTTCGCATTACCGAATCGGTATTCCGCTTTGGCGCCGATGTGCGCGCCGGCGACGACCCGCGCGAAGCGCAGCGCCGTCTGATCCGCGACGGGGAAGCGATGGCCCTGGAAAATCACCTGCAGCTCAATGATGAGAATGAAGAAAACCAGCCGGATAGCGGGGAGGAAGAGTAATGATTGAACGCGGTAAGTTTCGCTCGCTAACGCTGGTTAACTGGAACGGCTTCTTTGCCCGGACCTTTGATCTTGATGAACTGGTGACCACTCTCTCCGGGGGGAACGGCGCGGGTAAGTCCACGACCATGGCGGCCTTCGTCACGGCGCTGATCCCGGATTTAACCCTGCTGCACTTCCGTAACACCACCGAAGCGGGGGCCACCAGCGGCTCACGCGATAAAGGCCTGCACGGTAAGCTGCGCGCCGGGGTGTGTTACTCGGTACTCGATGTGATCAACTCCCGCCACCAGCGCGTGGTGGTCGGCGTGCGCCTGCAGCAGGTCGCCGGGCGCGATCGTAAAGTCGATATTAAACCTTTCGCCATTCAGGGACTGCCGACCTCTATCCTGCCGACCCAGCTGTTGACCGAAACGCTGAACGATCGCCAGGCGCGCGTCGTGAGCCTCAACGAGCTGAAAGATAAACTCGAGGCGATGGAAGGGGTCCAGTTTAAACAGTTCAACTCGATCACCGAATATCACTCGCTAATGTTCGATCTGGGCGTGGTGGCGCGTCGCCTGCGTTCCGCCTCCGATCGTAGCAAGTACTACCGCCTGATTGAGGCCTCGCTGTACGGCGGGATCTCCAGCACCATTACCCGCTCGCTGCGCGACTACCTGCTGCCGGAAAACAGCGGCGTGCGTAAAGCGTTCCAGGATATGGAAGCGGCGCTGCGGGAAAACCGCATGACGCTGGAAGCCATTCGCGTTACCCAGTCCGACCGCGATCTGTTTAAACACCTGATCAGCGAAGCCACCAACTACGTGGCGGCGGACTATATGCGTCACGCCAACGAGAGGCGCATTCACCTGGATAAGGCGCTGGAGTATCGCCGCGATCTCTTCACCTCGCGTTCGCAGCTGGCGGCTGAGCAGTATAAGCACGTCGACATGGCGCGCGAACTGCAGGAGCATAACGGCGCGGAGGGCGATCTGGAAGCCGATTACCAGGCCGCCAGCGATCACCTGAACCTGGTGCAGACTGCGCTGCGTCAGCAGGAAAAAATCGAGCGCTACGAAGCGGATCTCGACGAGCTGCAGATCCGTCTGGAAGAGCAGAATGAAGTGGTGGCGGAAGCCGTCGATCGTCAGGAAGAGAACGAAGCCCGCGCTGAGGCCGCCGAGCTGGAAGTGGATGAGCTGAAAAGCCAACTCGCCGACTATCAGCAGGCGCTCGATGTGCAGCAGACCCGCGCCATTCAGTATAACCAGGCGCTGCAGGCGCTGGAGCGCGCGAAGGCGCTGTGCCATCTGCCGGATCTGACCCCGGAGAGCGCCGACGAGTGGCTGGAAACCTTCCAGGCGAAAGAGCAGGAAGCGACGGAGAAAATGCTGTCGCTGGAACAGAAAATGAGCGTGGCGCAAACCGCGCACAGCCAGTTTGAACAGGCTTACCAGTTGGTGGCGGCGATTAACGGCCCGCTGGCGCGCAATGAAGCCTGGGACGTGGCGCGCGAATTGCTGCGCGACGGCGTGAACCAGCGCCACCAGGCCGAGCAGGCGCAGGGGCTGCGCAGCCGCCTCAACGAGCTTGAACAGCGCCTGCGCGAGCAGCAGGACGCTGAGCGTCAGCTGGCCGAGTTCTGCAAACGCCAGGGTAAACGCTACGATATCGACGATCTGGAAACGCTGCATCAGGAGCTGGAAGCGCGCATCGCGTCGCTGGCCGACAGCGTCTCCAATGCTCAGGAGCAGCGCATGGCGCTGCGTCAGGAGCTGGAGCAACTGCAGTCGCGTACCCAGACGCTGATGCGTCGGGCGCCGGTCTGGCTGGCGGCGCAGAACAGCCTTAACCAGCTGTGCGAGCAAAGCGGCGAGCAGTTTGCGTCCGGCCAGGAGGTCACCGAATACCTGCAGCAGCTGCTGGAGCGTGAACGAGAGGCTATCGTTGAACGTGACGAGGTCGGCGCCCGCAAGCGCGCCATCGACGAAGAAATCGAGCGTCTTAGCCAGCCGGGCGGTTCGGAAGATCCGCGCCTCAACGCCCTGGCGGAACGGTTCGGCGGCGTTCTGCTGTCCGAGATCTACGATGATGTTAGCCTGGACGATGCGCCGTACTTCTCCGCGCTGTACGGTCCGTCGCGCCATGCGATCGTGGTTCCGGATCTGTCGCGGGTAGCCGAGCAGCTTGAGGGGCTGGAAGATTGCCCGGAAGATCTCTATCTGATCGAAGGCGATCCGCAATCCTTTGACGACAGCGTATTCAGCGTCGACGAGCTGGAAAAAGCGGTGGTGGTGAAGATTGCCGATCGCCAGTGGCGTTATTCGCGCTTCCCGTCGCTGCCGCTGTTTGGCCGCGCGGCACGTGAAAACCGCATTGAAACCCTGCATGCCGAGCGTGAATCGCTGTCAGAGCGTTTTGCGACCCTGTCGTTCGATGTGCAGAAAACCCAGCGCCTGCACCAGGCCTTCAGCCGCTTTATCGGCAGCCATCTGGCGGTGGCTTTCGAGGACGATCCGGAAGAAGAGATCCGCAAACTCAACAGCCGCCGCGGCGAGCTGGAACGTGCGCTGAGCGCCCATGAAAGCGATAACCAACAGAACCGTGTGCAGTACGAGCAGGCGAAAGAGGGCGTGTCGGCGCTCAACCGCCTGCTGCCGCGCCTGAACCTGCTGGCGGATGATACGCTGGCCGACCGCGTGGACGAGATCCAGGAACGTCTGGACGAAGCGCAGGAGGCCGCGCGCTTTATTCAGCAGCACGGTAACCAGCTGGCGAAGCTGGAGCCTATTGTTTCGGTGCTGCAGAGCGATCCGGAGCAGTTTGAGCAGCTGAAAGAAGATTACGCCTATGCGCAGCAAACCCAGCGCGATGCGCGTCAGCAGGCTTTTGCCCTGGCGGAAGTTGTGCAGCGCAGGGCCCACTTCAGCTACTCCGATTCGGCGGAAATGCTCAGCGGCAACAGCGATCTCAACGAGAAGCTGCGCCAGCGTCTGGAGCAGGCGGAGTCCGAACGCAGCCGCGCGCGCGACGCGATGCGTGCCCATGCGGCGCAGCTTAGTCAGTACAATCAGGTGCTGGCCTCGCTGAAGAGCTCGTATGACACCAAGAAAGAGCTGCTCAACGATCTGTATAAAGAGTTGCAGGACATTGGCGTGCGCGCCGACGCCGGCGCGGAAGAGCGTGCTCGCGCGCGTCGCGATGAACTGCACATGCAGCTGAGCAATAACCGCTCCCGACGCAATCAGCTGGAGAAAGCGTTGACCTTCTGCGAAGCGGAAATGGACAACCTGACCCGTAAACTGCGCAAGCTGGAGCGCGATTACTGCGAAATGCGCGAGCAGGTGGTGACCGCCAAGGCGGGCTGGTGCGCGGTGATGCGTTTGGTGAAAGACAACGGCGTCGAACGTCGTCTGCATCGCCGCGAGCTGGCCTATCTCTCCGCCGATGAGCTGCGCTCAATGTCGGATAAGGCGCTGGGGGCGCTGCGTCTGGCGGTCGCCGATAACGAACATCTGCGTGACGTGCTGCGTATCTCGGAAGATCCGAAGCGTCCGGAGCGCAAAATTCAGTTCTTCGTTGCCGTATACCAGCATCTGCGCGAGCGTATTCGTCAGGATATTATTCGCACCGATGATCCGGTGGAAGCGATCGAGCAGATGGAGATCGAGCTCAGCCGCCTGACCGAAGAGCTGACCAACCGTGAACAGAAGCTGGCGATCAGTTCCCGCAGCGTGGCCAACATTATTCGCAAAACCATTCAGCGCGAGCAGAACCGTATCCGGATGCTCAACCAGGGTCTGCAGAGCGTCTCCTTCGGCCAGGTCAACAGCGTGCGTCTGAACGTCAATGTGCGTGAGACCCACTCGATGCTGCTCGACGTGCTCTCCGAGCAGCATGAGCAGCACCAGGATCTGTTTAACAGCAATCGTCTGACCTTCTCTGAGGCGCTGGCCAAGCTCTATCAGCGTCTCAACCCACAGATCGACATGGGGCAGCGCACGCCGCAAACCATCGGTGAAGAGCTGCTCGACTACCGCAACTATCTGGAGATGGAAGTGGAAGTTAACCGCGGCTCCGACGGCTGGCTGCGCGCGGAGTCCGGCGCGCTGTCTACCGGGGAAGCTATCGGTACCGGGATGTCGATTCTGGTGATGGTGGTGCAGAGTTGGGAAGATGAATCCCGTCGCCTGCGCGGCAAGGATATCTCGCCTTGCCGTCTGCTGTTCCTCGATGAAGCGGCGCGTCTTGACGCCCGCTCCATCGCCACCCTGTTCGAGCTGTGCGAACGTCTGGAGATGCAGCTGATTATCGCAGCGCCGGAGAACATCAGTCCGGAAAAAGGCACTACCTATAAACTGGTGCGTAAGGTGTTCAATAATCACGAACATGTGCACGTCGTGGGGCTGCGCGGGTTTGCCGCGCCGCTGCCGGAAGCGCTGCCGGGAACGGCCGACGCCTCCTGACGATGCAGCTCACTACTGGCGGGTAAGCGCTGAAAAGGGCAACGTTAAGTTGCCCTTTTTGCTATCCAGCTTGCTATGCCAGGGTGGTATAATCTTTAAGCTTCTTTACATTAGGTAAGGCAAAAGCCTTTTCGTCTTTATATACTGTGTTAAAGCCCACGAATTTGTGGGCGGCAATGTGTGACAACAGGGGGCAAGGGATGTTGCTTAAGAAACGGTATGGTCGTCCATTGTCAGCGCTCAGTCTGAGCCTGGCAATGGCATTTGCTCCGCTGTTCAATGTCCAGGCCGCAGAGCCTGAAGTCGTACCAGGTGATAGCTCCGCTACGCCTGGAGAGCTTTCCGTCGCGCTGTCGCAAAGCGACGGGCAATCGCCGGCGGTCGCGAAGCTGGCCGGTGAGCAGCCGCTGTCGATGGAAGCCGCGGCGAACAGTCGCGCCCAGATCGAAGCGCTATTGCCGGCTGGCTACAAACCCGTCTTTATGAATCCGCTGGTCTCGCTATACGCCGCCAGGGATATGAAACCGATGTGGGAAAACCGCGAGGCGGTGCAGGCGTTCCAGCAGCAGCTGGCGGAGATCGCCATCGCCGGTTTTCAGCCGCAGTTTACCACCTGGGTCAGTCTGCTGACCGATCCTGCCGTCAGCGGTATGGCGCGCGATGTGGTGTTGTCTGATGCCATGATGGGCTATCTGCACTTTATCAGCGGCATCCCCACCCAGGGGACCCGCTGGTTATATAGCTCGACACCGTACAAGATGGCGACCCCGCCGCTGTCGGTGATTAACCAGTGGCAGCTGG
>NZ_GL882861.1:62765-65489 GCF_000195655.1 Klebsiella sp. MS 92-3 | reverse complement strand
CCGGCGTTTATCGCCGGCCTGGCGCCGCGTCATCCGCAGTATGAGGCCATGCACCAGTCGCTGCTGGCGCTGGTGGCTGATTCACGTCCATGGCCGCAGATGACCGGCAGCGGCTCGCTGCGCCCGGGAGAATGGAGCAATGATATCGGCGCGCTGCGCGAGATCCTCCAGCGTACCGGGATGTTGGAAAATTCCGCCAATATCGTTCTGCCCGGCGACGTGGTGAGTCCTTCGGCGAAGAAAAAGAGCAAGCCCGCGGCGCGCGGTGTGTACGATCGCCAGCTGGTGGAGGGCGTTAAGCGCTTTCAGGCCATGCAGGGGCTGGGGGCGGATGGGGTCATCGGCCAATCCACCCGTGACTGGCTCAATGTCTCATCGGCGCAGCGCGCTGGCGTGCTGGCGCTGAACATTCAGCGTCTACGTCTGCTGCCAGGCAAACTATCGACCGGTATCATGGTGAATATTCCCGCGTTTTCGCTGGTCTATTACCAGGACGGCAGTCAGGTGCTGGCCTCGCGGGTGATCGTCGGACGTCCGGACCGCAAGACGCCGATGATGAGCAGCGCGCTGAACAACGTAGTGGTCAATCCGCCGTGGAACGTACCGCCCACCCTGGCGCGCAAAGATATTCTGCCGAAGGTGCGTAATAATCCTGGCTATCTGGAGCAGCATGGCTACACCGTGATGCGCGGCTGGAACAGTAAAGAGACCATCGATCCTTACCGGGTTGACTGGTCAACCATCACCGAGAACAATTTACCGTTCCGTTTTCAGCAGGCGCCTGGGGCACGTAATTCACTGGGGCGTTACAAGTTTAATATGCCGAGTTCGGATGCTATCTATCTGCACGATACGCCGAACCATAATCTGTTTCAGAAGGATGTCCGTGCGCTCAGTTCCGGCTGCGTCAGGGTGAATAAAGCCTCGGAGCTGGCCAATATGCTGCTGCAGGACGCGGGCTGGAATGACACGCGCATTTCCGACGCCCTGAAGCAGGGGGATACGCGCTATGTCAATATTCGGCAAAATATACCGGTGAATTTATATTACTTAACGGCGTTTGTGGACGCTGATGGACGTACACAATATCGAACAGATATTTACAATTACGATATCACCGCGCGATCCAGCGCACAAATTCTGACGAAAGCGGAACAATTAATCAGGTAAATGAAGTAGTTCAATGGATTTTGTTGTCCTAGCACTGGGTAAAAAAGGGCGCTGCACCTCTGCAGCGCCCGATTTTCCTGGGGTGAGGCTGCCTTGACGTTGGCAATAATGCCCGGTAAGGTGCCTTTCGTGCGCCAGAAGTGCATATACATATCATTCCGCTCAATGCGTAGCGCGGTTAGCGCGAACGCTCTCCTTTGCCGGGCAACATCTCGGTCGTGGCGAGCGATAGCGAGCTGATCCTGGCATCGCGCAAAGCGGAAAAAGTATATAACGATTCATTGACTGTAGACCTGATTATCATGGACAAATTTGACGCTAATCGCCGCAGATTGCTGGCGTTGGGTGGCGCTGCGCTGGGTGCTGCCGCCATTCTCCCTGCGCCGGCATTTGCCACCCTCTCGACCCCCCGTCCGCGTATTTTGACGCTGAATAACCTGCATACCGGTGAATCGCTCAGGGCGGAGTTTTTCGATGGCAGAGGCTATATTCAGGATGAATTAGCAAGACTTAACCATTTTTTCCGTGACTATCGCGCGAATAAAATTAAGTCCATCGATCCAAATCTGTTCGATCATCTTTATCGGTTGCAGGGACTACTTGGCACCAACAAACCTGTCCAGCTTATCTCTGGCTATCGTTCCCTTGATACCAACGATGAGCTTCGCGCACGAAGCCGTGGTGTAGCGAAACACAGCTATCACACCAAGGGGCAGGCGATGGATTTCCATATTGAAGGTATTTCGTTAAGCAATATTCGCAAAGCGGCGTTATCTATGCGCGCAGGTGGTGTAGGATATTACCCACGTAGTAACTTTGTGCATATTGATACCGGTCCCGTAAGGCACTGGTAACGAAAGGAGCGTCATGAACTATCGTATTATTCCGGTTACCGCGTTCGCGCAGAACTGTTCTCTTATCTGGTGCGGGCAAACCCGGCTGGCGGCGCTGGTCGATCCTGGCGGCGATGCTGAACGTATCAAAGCGGTGGTGGCGGAGGCTGGCGTCACGCTGATGCAGATCCTGCTGACGCATGGCCACCTCGATCACGTTGGCGCCGCGGCTGAACTGGCGCAGCATTATGGCGTACCGGTTATTGGTCCGGAAAAAGAGGATGAGTTCTGGCTGGAAGGATTACCGGCGCAAAGCCGGATGTTCGGCCTGGAGGATTGCCAACCGCTGCGTCCGGATCGCTGGCTCAATGAAGGCGATGTGGTCAATGTGGGGAATGTGGCGCTGCAGGTGCTGCACTGCCCGGGCCATACGCCGGGCCATGTGGTCTTTTTTGATGACGCCTCCCGACTGCTGATCTCCGGAGACGTGATTTTCAAAGGCGGGGTGGGACGCAGCGATTTTCCGCGCGGCGACCATGGGCAGCTGATTGCGGCTATCAAGGAAAAACTGTTGCCGCTGGGCGATGATGTGACCTTTATTCCCGGCCATGGTCCGCTGTCGACGCTGGGTGAGGAACGCCGTAATAACCCGTTTCTGCAGGATGAGATGCCGGTCTGGTAACAGACATGACGCGAACACATAAAAAAGGCCGCATTCGCG
>NZ_GL882861.1:54460-62678 GCF_000195655.1 Klebsiella sp. MS 92-3 | reverse complement strand
AAAAAAAAAAAAAAAAAAAAAAAAAAGGCGCCCCCGCGGCCGGCCTCTTTTTTCTTTATACCGAATACTATCGCTTACAGTACGGCGACGATGGCTTCGCACAGCGGCGCCATATTGTCAGGCGTCATCCCGGCCACGTTGATACGTCCGGAAGCTACCGCATAGATGGCGAACTCTTCACGCAGGCGCAGCACCTGCTCTTTAGTCAGGCCGCTGAATGAGAACATGCCGTTCTGCTGGCTGATAAAGCTGAAGTCGCGGCTCGCGCCTTTCTCCTGCAGGGTATTGACGAACAGCAGACGCATACGCTGGATGCGCTGGCGCATATCGGTCAGTTCCTGCTCCCAGATTGCCCGTAGCGCATCGTTGCTCAGAATGATGGCGACCACGGAGGCGCCATGCGCAGGCGGGTTCGAGTAGTTGGCGCGGATCACCGACTTCATCTGACTGAAGGCGCGGTCTACAGTCTCCTGATCCGCGGCGACCAGAGTGCAGGCGCCGACGCGCTCGTTGTACAGGCCAAAGTTTTTCGAGTAGGAGCTGGCGACCAGCAGCTCTTTATGTAGAGCAGCAAAAGCGCGTAGCCCTTCAGCATCTTCTTCCAGACCGCGGGCGAAGCCCTGGTAGGCGAAATCGAACAGCGGTAGCCAGCCTTTTTCCACCGACAGCTGCGCCAGCTGCTGCCACTGATCGAGCGTCGGATCGATACCGGTCGGGTTGTGGCAGCAGCCGTGGAACAATACCACGTCGCCCGCCTGGGCTTCGTTCAGGCTGGCCAGCAGACCATCAAAGTCCAGCGCGTGGTTAGCCGCGTCATAGTAAGCGTATTCGCGCACTTCCAGCCCGGCAGAGGTGAATACGCTTTTATGGTTCGGCCAGCTCGGATTACTTACCCACACACGTTTCACGTCGGTGTTTTTGGCGAGGAAGTCTGCGGCGACACGCAGCGCACCGGTACCGCCCGGTGTCTGCGCGGTGCGGGCGCGTTTATCAGCGATAATCGCATTGCCTTTACCGAACAGCAGCTCCTGGGTGCAGCGACCAAATTCAGGAATACCATCGATGCCCAGATAGTTTTTAGTCGTTTCATTTTCCAGCAGATACTGCTCTGCTTTTTTGACGCTGGTCAGAACGGGCGTTTTACCGGTTTCATCCTTGTAAACACCAATTCCGAGGTTAATTTTTTCAGGGCGGTCATCGGCACGAAACAGATCGGCCAGACCTAAAATCGGGTCGGCTGGGGCGGCGGTAATGTTCTCAAACATGACGAGGTTCCATTGTGATTACTGAAGGGAAATCCGCTATCAGGTTAACGGGAGAATAACGAATTGCCAACCGTTTGCGACAAAAAGCGCGAAGGTTTTCGAAAGAGACGATCTTTGCCTCACGAATACAGAAAAGCAGGACCGAAGTCCTGCTTTGAAGGCATATCACGAAGGGGTGTACTGCAGATTAGAACTGGTAAACGATACCCACGGCCGCCTGGTCGTCAGTGGCGACACCAGCCGCTTTGGTGTAATCGTTGTCGTCCAGCTGGTTGAATTTATACGCAGCGTAGACGTTCATGTTCTTGTTAAAGTAGTACCAGGTACCCACTTCGATGTATTTAACCAGATCCGCATCGCCGCCGGAGAAGCCAGCACGCGACTGCAGGTCCTTGCCTTTGGTCTGTACGTAGCCGATGGACGGACGCAGGCCGAAGTCAAACTGATACTGTACAACTGCTTCAAAGTTCTGAGTTTTACCGGCGAAGTGGTTATCTTCTTCCGGAGTCATGTTGTAAGTCTGGGAGTACATGACGGCCGCATAGATGTTGTTAGCGTCATATTTTGCAGAGGTCGCCCAGGCTTCGGCTTTGTCGCCATTGCCGTCAGCTTTCTGATCCACGCTACGGTTAGAGCTGGAGTAGCCTGCAGACAGTGCGATACCGTTGTCGAACGCGTAGGTGGCTGCGGTGCTGAAGCCGTCGCCATTCTGCTTGCGAATCGCACGGTCATGGTCGTTTTTACCCTGGTACTGCAGCGCGAAGCTCAGACCGTCAACCAGACCGAAGAAGTCAGAGTTACGGTAGGTTGCGACGCCGTTGGTACGACCGGTCATGTAGTTGTCGGTGTAGTTCCAGCCGTCACCGCCCCATTCAACCAGCATATCGGTTGCCGCTTCGACGTCGTAGATCGCGCCGTAGTTACGGCCATAGTCGAATGAACCGTATTCGCCCGCTTTCAGGCCTGCGAACGCCAGACGGGTTTTTGTGGTCTGGGAACCTTCAACATTGGACGCGTCCATGTTGTATTCCCACTGGCCGTAGCCGATCAGCTGATCGTTGATCTGAGTTTCGCCTTTCAGGCCGATACGGGCATAGGTGGTATCGTCGCTGCTGGTGTCGCCATTGGTGGTCCAGACGTGCTCGCCGACCATTTTTCCATAGAAGTCCAGTTTGTTGCCGTTTTTGTTATAGATTTCTGCAGCGTTGGCTGCACCGGCTACCAGCAGGGCAGGGATCACCACTGCCAGAATATTGCGCTTCATCATTATTTATTACCCTCATTAATATTTTTTATATGAACACGTGCCACTGCCGTCAATAAGTTCTGTCAATAAAAACTTACAGAACCATTGATGAGAGTTTGGTGTCTGAAGGCATCTTTCCATCCGCGACAACGTTTCGCTAGCCGGAAAATGCTACGAATATCTCATATGAGTAACAAAACGAAAAATCATGTAACTAAATGTGTATTTAAAGGAACTTTGTGAACTTAATCAAAATTCCGTTCCACCGGATAAGGGAAAACGCCATTACTTATCTATCTATATGAATTATTTATGATTAATTTGGCTAAGCGGCAATTCGTTCATTTTGTGTATTGAATTCGTATTCTTTTTATTCAGTCTCTGTCTTTGCAAGATGTGCGGGTAAAGGTCAAAAAATGAGCAAATTTATCAGCGGTTTTGCTCAGTTATGAACATAAAGTGCGATCTACATCACCAGGATGCACCGAAACAGTGCGTAACATAATTGTGATTTCCGGGTCTTGATGTTTAAGGTTGTTGAATTTTACTAACAGTAATTGACATAAAAAAAGGCCAGCTTGCGCTGGCCTTTCAGATTGATGTCAGAAAAATTTAGAATGTCGCGTTGCGCGGCGTCCGCGGGAACGGAATAACATCGCGGACGTTCTGCACGCCGGTGACGTAAGCGATGAGGCGTTCGAAGCCCAGACCGAAGCCGGAATGCGGCACGGTGCCGTAGCGACGCAGGTCGCGATACCACCAGTAGTCTTCTTTGTTAAGCCCCATCTCTGCCATACGCGCGTCAAGCACGTCGAGACGCTCTTCACGCTGGGAACCGCCGATAATCTCGCCGATGCCCGGCGCCAGAACGTCCATTGCCGCGACGGTTTTACCGTCTTCGTTAAGGCGCATATAGAACGCTTTAATGTCTTTCGGGTAGTTTTTCACCACCACCGGCGCTTTGAAGTGCTCTTCGGCCAGGTAACGTTCGTGCTCAGAGGAGAGATCCACGCCCCAGTACACCGGGTTCTCGAACTGTTTGCCGCAGTTTTCCAGAATGGTAACGGCGTCGGTGTAATCCACCTGGGCAAAATCAGCGGTGATAAAGCGCTGCAGACGGTCGATAGCGTCTTTATCCACGCGCTCGGCGAAGAACTGCATGTCGTCCGCACGCTCTTCCAGTACCGCTTTGAAGACGTACTTGAGCATCGCTTCCGCCAGGCCGGCAACGTCGTTCAGGTTGGCGAAGGCCACTTCCGGCTCCAGCATCCAGAATTCCGCCAGGTGGCGGCTGGTGTTGGAGTTCTCGGCGCGGAAGGTCGGGCCGAAGGTATAAATCTTCGACAGCGCACAGGCGTAGGTCTCGCCGTTCAGCTGGCCGGAAACGGTCAGGAACGACTCTTTACCGAAGAAGTCTTTGTCGAAATCGACTTTGCCCTGATCGTTACGCGGCAGGTTTTCCAGATCCAGCGTCGACACGCGGAACATTTCGCCGGCGCCTTCGGTATCGGAGGCGGTGATCAGCGGGGTGGAAACCCAGAAGAAGCCCTGTTCGTTGAAGAAGCGGTGCAGCGCCTGCGCCAGGGTGTGACGCACGCGGGCTACCGCGCCAATCAGGTTGGTGCGCGGACGCAGGTGCGCTACTTCACGCAGATACTCGATGCTGTGGCGCTTGGCCGCCATCGGGTAGGTGTCCGGGTCTTCCACCCAGCCGGTCACTTCCACGCTGGTCGCCTGGATCTCAAAGCTTTGACCTTGACCCTGAGAAGCTACGACTTTACCGGTGACAATCACCGAGCAGCCGGTGGTCAGACGCAGCACTTCCTGATTGTAATTGGGCAGAGAATTATTAATAACGGCCTGTACAGGATCAAAGCAGGAACCGTCATAGACGGCGAGGAAAGAAAAGCCAGCTTTAGAATCTCGGCGGGTACGCACCCATCCGCGGACCGTGACTTCGCTGTCAACGGCAACGCGGCCCTGGAGTACGTCGGCTACAGGCACAACGCTCATAATAATCTCTCTATGTAGTCCAATAAAAAAGTCTCTTCCCCCAACAGCGGGGGGATATCTATGTTACCTGTCATCTTCCATCAGACAAGTAGATTTCGCACAGGGAAGGGTGGATTTCGGAAATAAATACCCCTCCGGGGCGTTCTTTGGCTCACCATTTCGACTTTTACACGACTTACTCGATAATGACCGTCATTTCCTGCTTCGCATTTTGCATCGACACGATGGTCCGGAAAGACTTGATATTTCCCGAGGCAAAAAAGAGTTCACGGGTTAGCGCTTCGTATTCCGCCATATCACGGACGTTGATCACGAGCAGGAAATCGAAGTCGCCAGTGACATAGTAGACCTGCTGCACTTGCGGACAGGTAACGAAACGCTGTTTATCCTCCTCAAGCAGATCGAGACGTTCATTCTCAATGGTCACCTGCACCATAATGGTGATTGGTCTTCCCACTTTACTGGCGTCCACTAAGCTAACACTGCCTTTAATCACCCCTGCATCCTCCAGTGCAGCGATACGCCGATTGACTGCCGAAGGAGACAGGCTGATCCGATCGGCGATCTCCCGTTGCGACAAGCGATTATTACGCTGCAAGAGCGTAAGAATTTTTTTATCCCATGCGTCAAGTTTCATCATATATCTCGTCCTGCAAGCCTGTGATCAACCTCACTAATGCAACGTTGTTGCGTATGAATGATAAAACAGAGTGAAAATTGCGGCGCGATGGGCAACTTTGCGCCAATTAACCGCCGGGCGCAGTGTACCATCACAGGCAGTGGGAAAGCGGTATATCGCGACAAAAAGCCTCTCACATTCTGACTTAACCAATTTAAAGCGACCGTCCTGTCTCAGGCCGCACGGATCCGTGCACCCGTCGTTTAGGCGGAATGGTCGCAAATAACGTTATCGTCGCAGGACGATATGAAAATAGAGGTGCCTGAATAGTGGACACAATTAAATTTCAACTTAACGCCCGGCGGCAGCCCTATGGCCAGGGAGCAGACTTGAGTCTGCTGAATGAAAGCGTGGGGAACGAAGTGCTGGCATTCCATCAAAAATTTCCTGATTACCGGGTCACGCCGCTGCGTAAGCTGGAATTTTTAAGCCAGCGGCTGGGGCTGGGATCGATCCATATAAAAGATGAAGCGCAGCGATTCGGTTTGAATGCGTTTAAAGGATTAGGCGGATCTTATGCGATGGGGAAATATCTCGCCGCTCTGCTTGAGCGAGATATTAATACGTTGAGCTTTGCCGAGCTTAATTCACCAGTGATTAAGGCGCGTATCAAGGACATCGTATTTGTGACTGCTACCGACGGTAACCACGGACGTGGCGTGGCGTGGGCGGCTGAGCAGCTTGGGCTGCGTGCGGTGGTGTATATGCCAAAGGGCTCGTCACCGGTACGCGCGCAGAATATTCGCCGGCATGGCGCCGAATGCACGATTACTGAACTGAACTACGACGACACAGTTCGGCTGGCGGCCAAAACCGCGCGCGAGCAGGGATGGGTTCTACTCCAGGATACCGCCTGGCAGGGCTACGAGCAGATCCCCACATGGATCATGCAAGGCTATATGACCCTCGCTGTTGAAATCTGGCAGCAGCTGGCAGAAAGCGGAGCGTCGATGCCGACGCATCTGTTTTTACAAGCCGGGGTCGGGTCGTTTGCCGGTAGCATCATGGGATATTTCATCGAAAAGATGCAGCAGCAGGCTCCCACCATCATCATCGTTGAGCCGCACAAGGCGAACTGCCTGTATCGCTCGGCAACCATTAATGACGGACTGCCGCACAGCGTCGGCGGGGATATGTCAACTCTGATGGCCGGGCTTGCCTGTGGTGAACCTAACATCACCAGCTGGCCAATGCTCCGCGACCATGCCACCTGTTTTATTTCCG
The DNA here is from genome assembly GCF_000195655.1 of Klebsiella sp. MS 92-3. Taxonomy (NCBI): domain Bacteria; kingdom Pseudomonadati; phylum Pseudomonadota; class Gammaproteobacteria; order Enterobacterales; family Enterobacteriaceae; genus Klebsiella; species Klebsiella sp. MS 92-3. Next base: position 56,251 of record NZ_GL882861.1, on the reverse strand, counting down.
CCGACGATTGTCTGGCGGCCAACGGCATGCGCCTGTTGGCCGCTCCGCGTCCAGGTACTGACGAACCTTTTGTCTCCGGGGAATCCGGCGCTATTGGCACAGGAGTGCTTTATGCGCTGATGACTCAACCGGCGTATCGCGAGCTTGCCGAATCGCTGCGCCTGAATGCCGATGCACAGGTTCTGTTAATCAGCACGGAAGGAGATACATCACCCGATGTCTATGAAGACATCGTCTGGTTTGGCCGTAATGGTTGAGCGCTATCGACAATAACAAGGGGGCCATCTTACCTACCCTACAAGCCCTCGGTATGACAAGCGTTCTGACTCATAACGAAAACATACGCGCTTTCGCGTCATGCATAGAGAGAACCTGACCGATGAATACTGAAAATATAATTATCAATAAAGGATATTCCGATCCCGCAAAGTGGCATAGCGAAGATACCGTTTGGGTCCTTGGCCTGTTCGGTACCGCCATTGGCGCTGGGGTGCTGTTTCTGCCGATTAATGCCGGAATTGGCGGCTTCTGGCCGCTGCTGATTGTTTTTGTCCTCGCTTTTCCTATTACTTATCTGGCTCACCGCGGTCTGGCGAGATTCATTTACTCTTCCAATACGCCGGAAAGCAGTATTACCGATGTTATTGGCGAGCATTTTGGCGCGCTGGCGGGAAAAGTATTTACCGTCATCTATTTCTTCGCCGTCTATACCATTCTGATTATGTATGCGGTGGCTATCACCAACACCGCGCAGAGCTTTATCACCCACCAGTTGGCAATGGCCGAGCCTCCCCGGTCGCTGGTGGCCATCGTTCTGATCCTCGGGCTGATGTTTATCGTCCGTTTCGGACAGCGTTTGATAATGCGGGTGATGAGCACCCTGGTTTATCCCTTCATCATCTCGCTTATTTTTATGGCACTTTTTCTGATTCCGCACTGGAACGGCGCAATTTTGCAAACCGTAAGCTTCAGCGCCACGGGCGATGGGCAGGGGATCATGTTATCCCTGTGGATGACCTTCCCGGTACTGGTGATGTCGTTTAACCACTATCCCATCATTTCGCCGATGGTGGTGCGCCAGAAGCAGCGTTACGGTCTGGCGCTCGCTGAGGGTAAATGTGCGCAGATCCAGCGCTACGGTATCCTGCTCATGACGGTGGTGGTGCTATTTTTTGTTCTCAGCTGCGTGTTAAGCCTGTCGCCGCAGCAACTGGCGGAAGCCAAAGCCCAGAATCTGTCGATTTTGTCCTATCTTGCCAATCAGTACGATACACCGATTATTGCCTGGCTATCGCCGATTATCGCCTTTGTCGCTATTACTAAATCATTTCTTGGCCACTACATCGGCGCCTATGAATCGCTGCGCGACCTGATTCTGGAGGCCGCCGCCGCACGCGGGAAAAAACCTGGTATTCGCCTCGTCGACGCGGTCATCCTGGTGTTTATGGTGCTTACCTGCTGGTTCGCCGCGTACAAGAACCCCAGTATCCTCGGTATTATCGAATGCATCAGCGGTCCCACCGGGGCGGCAATTCTGCTGCTGTTGCCTATGTACGCCATTCATAAATTACCGGTGCTTGCCCCCTGGCGCGGTAAAGCGAGCAACGTATTCGTCACCCTGATCGGTCTTATCACCGTATCTGCCATTTTTTACGGCATGTTCCAATAACCACCATTATTAGCGAGATGTTATATGAGTCATTATCTGCAGATTAACGGCCAACGGCTTATCGATTCCCTGTATGCACTTGGCGAACATGGTGCGCTGCCAGGCGGCGGTGTATGCCGCCT